>JBDOKE010000035.1:0-17789 GCA_039833815.1 Methanobacteriota archaeon
CGGTCGGGGTGCCTGGAGGTGCGGTGCGGGGAGAGCATGTACTCGTCCTCGTGGACGATCACGGGCATCTGGAGCCCGGGCGGGGCCTCCAGGTCGGCGATGACGTGGACGTAGAGGTCGGTGAACAAGGGCGCGTCGACCTCGACGCCGCTGCGCCGGAGGAGGTCCGGGGTCCCGGGGCATCCGGCGCTGAGCACGACCGTGTCGTCCTCGCTCACCTCGAGTCGGCGCCCCTCGAGGACGAGCTCGGTCACGCGCCCGGAGGAGGTTTGAAGCTCGAGGCAGTGGTCCTCGAGCACCTCGACGTCGTTGGGGAGCTCGCGCGTCGGGTCCCACTTGGCTCCCTCGGGGCACTTCAGGCAGCGGCCGCAGCCGGTGCAGCGGTCGAAGTCGATGGCCTTGGGCGCGCGCTCGACCTCGAGTCCGAGGTCCCTCGCCGCGCGCTCGAGCTTGAGGTCGTGGTCGGTGAGGACGTTGTCCGGGGGGCGTTCGACGGGCGTCGACAGGTCGGTGACCGCGCGCTGGAAGCGGCGTTCCAGGCGTTTGGGGCCCCAGAAGCCGAGGTTGCCCATGGAGTAGCGGGCGGATCCGCCGGGCCCCAGGCCGTAATATACGAGGCACTCGTCGAAGCGTTCGCGGACGAGCCTGGGTCCGCGTCCGGTGATGAGGGTGACGCGGTGGCCCGATTCGGTGAGTCGTCTCGCGATCCAGCAGCCCGCGGGTCCGGCGCCGACGATGTAAACTCGGGTCAAGTGGTAATCACCCGGGTTAACGGTCGTTGGGGGCGCGGTGGGTGAGGAAGGTCAACGTGGCGATCGCGGGTCACGTGGATCACGGTAAGTCGTCCCTGTTGAAGTGCATCACCGGGGAGTTCCCGGACTCGGAGGGGTTCGAGCTGGATCGCGGGATCACGGCCGTGATGAAGGTGATCCCGGCGGAGTGGAGGGGCGTGGAGATCCGGTTCATCGACACGCCGGGGCACTCGGACTTTCGGGAGGAGGTGGGGAAGGCGCTGCTGCTGGCGGACGGGCTGGTCCTGGTCGTGGCGGCGGACGAGGGGGTGCAGGCGCGGACGGAGGTGATCATCGAGGAGGCGAAGGAGCTGGGGCTGCCGGTCGTCCTGGCCGTTAACAAGATGGATAAGGAGGGGGCGGACTTTGAGCGGGTGGTGCGGGAGGTCAGGGAGCGGGGGCTCGAGCCGGAGGCGGCGGTCCCCACGTCGGCGAAGACGGGGGAGGGGATCGAGGAGCTGCTGGACGCGATCGTCGAGCACATCGAGCCGTGCGGGTACGGGGACCCGGACGACGAGACGGAGTTCCTGGTGGTGGACGTGCGGCGGATGAGGGGCGTGGGGACGGCCGCGCTGGGCGTGGTCCGGTCGGGCACGCTGAGGCCGGGCATGACGCTACGGATGCGGGACGAGGAGTACCGGGTGAAGGCCGTGTTCTCGCCCGAGCGGGAGCGGGTGGAGTCGGCGGGGCCCGGGGACATCGTGCTGGCGGCCCTGGACCGGGCGCCGGAGACGGGCTACCTGCTGACGGAGAGCGGCGGCTACCGGGTGGACAACCCGGAGGACGTCCGGCCGTGCGTTCGCTTCGTGGTGGACGTGGACGACACCCAGCGGGCGGTGGAGGTGCTGCGGGAGCTCTCCCGCCGGAACATGGGGTTGGAGTACGAGGTGCGGGACGATGGGACGCTGGTCGTGTCGTGCCTGGGGGACGTGCACTTCGATCGGGTGCGGTCGGAGCTGGAGAAGGCGGGCGTGCGGGTGGAGGTTAGGTCCCGGGAGTTCGAGGGCGTGAAGACGGTGGGTCGGCGGGCGCGGGGTCGGTACGGTCCGGTGGAGGTGGAGGTCCTGCCGCGGGCGACGGAGGGGGTGCGGGTGTTTCGGCGGGGGAAGGATCGGGCGACGACGGATGAAATCGCAACGGCGCACCTGGTGGCGGACGAGCTGGGGCTTGACGGGCTGGTGGTGAACATTCTCAGCGAGGGGGAGGCGGAGCCGGAGGCGTTGGCGGAGGCGCTGGCGGCGGCGGTGGAGGAGGCTGGGATCTTCGAGCTGTACCCGCTGGAGAACGTGCTGATCGAGGTGGGTAACGTGGGTAAGGCCGCCTCGCTGGTGTACAAGCACGAGGGTCACGTGATCGAGTCGGACGAGCGGAGCCTGAAGGCGGTGGTGCCGGCCCCGCGGCTCAACGATCTGGTGGACGAGCTCATGCGGGAGACGTCGGGTCGGGCCCGGGTGCGGTTGCTCTCGTCCTCGGGCGTGGAGGGGCCGATCCTGTCGATCGATCCTGGGGAGGTGAACTTCGGGCTCGCGTACATCCCGCGGCGTGGGCCGTGTGACGTAACCTCGGTCAAGCTCACCGAGCCCTCGGAGGAGGACAAGGTTCGGGAGCTGCGGAGGACGCTGGAGATGTTCCTGGCGGGGCGGGAGGAACCCTCGCTGGTGTACGTGGGTAACGGACCGGGCCACGAGGTTGCGGTCAAGGCGGTGCGCGGGGTGCTGGAGGACGCCGAGGTGATCCTCGTGGACGAGCGGGAGACGACGAAGGAGGCGCTCTACCGGCTCTCCTCGGGGAAGCTGGAGAACGTGAGGTCCCGGGACCTCCGGGATCACGGGGTGGCCGCGCTCGCGATCGCCCGTCGCGGGCAGCTGGGCCGCCGGGTCGAGAAGCGCGTGGACCGGGAGCGGATCCGACGGCGGGTGACCACGGCGTTCGGGGGCGGTTCCACCCGGTTCGGGGACTACTCGCGGCTGCCGATCAGCGATCCGGAGGAGCTTCGGGAGGGCACGATGCTGCAGATCAAGGACCCGAGCCGGATCAGCACGGGCCTCTCCCGGGGCGACGTGGTCATCTTCCAGGGCTGGCGGGAGGACGGTGGGATGATCGCGTCCACGCTGACGGGGAACCGGGTGATCATCAAGCCCCGGGACGGGAAGTCGCTGAGGAACCCCAAGAGGTTCTTCGAGGTGTTCCGACCGGTCAAGCCCAGGGACGGGTCCGGATGATCCTGGGTGAGAGGCTGCTCCGGCGGCTGTTCCCGGGGCTCGAGGAGGAGCAGTACCAGCCCGCGGGAATCGACCTGCGGCTGCGGCGCGCGTTCCGGCTGCACGGCGAGGCCGGGCTGCTCCCCGGGGACGAGAAGCGGTTGCCGGAGTACCGGGAGGTGCGGCCGGAGGACGGGGTGTACCGGCTGGAGCCGGGCGAGCCCTACGTGCTCGAGCTGGCCCCGAGGCTCGAGATCCCGGAGGACACCGTGGCCCTGTTCTTCCCGCGCTCCACCCTCATCCGGTCCGGCGTCGCCGTGCACACCGCGGTGGGGGACCCGGGGTTCCGCGGGCGGATCCGCGTGCTCGCGGTGAACCATCACCGGGAACCGTACCGGCTGGCCCGGGGCGAGCGGGTGGTCCAGGCCGTCTTCGTCCGGGCCGAGGGGGCCGGCACCTACTCCGGGGACTACGGCGAGGGGTGAGGGGACGTGCCCGTCGGGGTGGTCGTCGTCCGCCCGGGGTACCTGGAGCGGGACGCGGACGGGAGCGTGCTCCGGGCCGACTCAGCCTCGGTCCTCCTGATCACGGACGAGATGAACCTGCTCGTGGACGTGGGATGCGAGCGGCCGGAGCGGTTGATCCGGAGGCTGAGGCCGTACGGAGTCGACGCGGTGGTGTTCACCCACGGTCACTACGACCACGTGGGCAACGCCGAGGAGATTGAGAGGGCCTTCGAGCCGGACTTCTACGCTCACCCGAGGGAGGCCGGGTCGGTCCCGGTGGAGGTGGACGACATCGATCGGCTCGACCCGCCCGAAGGCGTCGAGATCGTGGAGACTCCGGGCCACACGCCGGGGCACGTGTCGGTGGCGGTGGATGATCACCTGATCGTGGCCGGGGACGCGTGTCCGACGCCCGACAACGCGGTGGAGCGGGTGCCGCCCGCCGTCGCGTGGGACCGAGGGCGGGCGAGGGAGTCGCTGGAGCGGGTGCTCTCCTACCCGACGGTGATTCCGGGGCACGGGGTGCATGTGCGCCGCTAGCGGAGCGGCATCAGCGCCGGGTGCCGGCCGGGTCGGTGCCGCTCGCACCACCGCCCGACCCTGAGGGCCCGGACCAGGTCCCGGTCCAGCTCCGCGGCGGGTTCCCCCTCCCCCAGCGCCCTGAGCTCCTCCGCTAGCACGTCGGTCAGGACTTCGACGTCCTCTCGGGTCAGGCCCCGGACGTACAGCGCGCGCCCTCGGCACCCGCACCTCCGGGCGTAGGCCTCCGCCACCGGGATCACGATCCTCCTACCGAGCAGCCGGGACAGCGTCTCCTCCAGCCGCCGGGTAAGCCGCTCGAGGTCGTTCAACGGGTCGCTCAACGGGGCGCCTCCCCCGGGGGGCGTTGGGCTCGCGGGTGACCGCCCGGGTGAGCCTGTACGTGAACTCCTTCGTGATCTCGGTAGCATCAGCCCTGGTGCTGCCGAACGTCCCCGCCTACGTGTACCGGATGGGCGGCAGCGAGCTCGTCGCCGGGCTCGTGCTCTCGGCGTTCTCGGTGACCATGGCGGTGGTCTCCGTTCCGATCTCCCGGAGGCTGGAGGGCGCGCCGGCCGGGATCCCCATCGCGCTGGGGTGCCTGGGGTACGGGGCGTCGCTGGCCCCGTTCCTGCTCGCCCCTTCGATCGGCACCCTGGGGGTCGCGCGCGCCCTTCAGGGCGCGTGCTCGGCGTTCTCCTTCACGTCGAGCGTGGCGGCCGCCGTGCAGATGGGGCGCCGGGTGGTGTCGATCAACAACCTCGCCTCGAACCTGGGGTTCATCGTCGGGTACGCGGTCTCCTCCTCCCTGCCCCACCCGTTCCGGTGGTGCCTGGTTCTGAGCGCGTGCTCCGCGGCGTTCGGGCTGCCGCTGCTGTCCGTGCGGCTTCGGCCCCAGGAGGAGGTCACGCGGGAGCACGGGTACCGAAGCTCCTTCCCCGCCGCGCTGCTCCTGACCTTCGCCTCCACGCTGCCCAACTCCGCCGTCACCCTGCTCGCCCCGCGGGTGGAGCCCCACTACGGGCCGGTGATCGCCGCGATGACGGCCGCCAGCGGGCTGGCGCAGCTGCTGGGACCCTCGCTCGGGGAGGACCTATCGGCGGCGCTGGCGGGGCTGCTGGCGGGCGTCGCGGGGCTGCTGGGCTACTCGCTCGCGAGCGTGCTGCTGGCGGGGGTGGCCTGCGGGCTGATGTACTACGCGGCCAACATATACAGCGGGGGCGGCCGAGGGGTGCGAGCGATCTCGCTGGCCATCGGAGTCGGGTACGCGGTCAACCAGCCCCTCATCGGCGCGATCACGGTCGTCGGCTGGGACGGGTGGTCGCTCTCGTCCGCGATCTCCGGCGCCCTGAGCCTGGCCGCGCTGGTGGGGACGCTTGGGGTTGGAGGAGCGGTTCGATCGCATCGAGACGGGCGCGATCGTGGGCGTGGTGGGTAACGTCGGCCTGGCGGCCGCCAAGGTGGCGATCGGCGTCCTCTCGAACAGCTGGGCGCTCGTAGCGGATGGGATGCACTCGGCCAGCGACGTCGTCGCCTCCGCGCTGGTCTACCTGGGGGCCCGGATCGCGCGAAGGCCGCCCGACGAGCGGCACATGTACGGCCACTACAAGGCGGAGGTGCTCGCGGGCCTCGTCGTCTCCGTCCTCGTGGCGTGCACCGGCGCGTCCATCGGGTGGGAGTCCGTCGAGCGGCTCCGGCACCCGACCCCGGTGCTCTCGACGCTGCCCCTGCTCGCCGCGCTCGCCTCCGCCGCGGTCAAGGAGGCGATGTACCGGTACACGATCCGCCTGGCCGAGCGCGCGCAGAGCTCCTCGCTGCGAGCGGACGCCCACCATCACCGCAGCGACGCGCTCTCCTCGCTCGCCGCGGCCGCCGGGATCCTCGGGGCCCTGGCGGGCTACCCGTGGGCCGACCCGGTCGCCGCGCTCCTCGTCGCCGGGCTGATCGTGAAGATGGGGGTGGAGGTCGGCTGGGAGTGCGTGCACGAGCTCATGGACGTCGCCCCGCCGCCCGAGCTGCTCCACCGGATCCACCGGGCGCTGGAGCGGGAGCTGACCGAGTGCGAGGCCGAGCCCGTCATCGTTCGTGGGCGGAAGATGGGCCCCGTCTACCAGATCGACGTGATCGTCGCCGCGGACCCGGACCTGCGGCTCCGGGAGCTGTGGAGGCTGAGGGAGCGGGTGATCCGGCGCGTGCGCTCCGAGCTTCCCTCCGCCGTCCTCGTGACCGTCGAGTTCCACCCACGGGGGTGAGCGGACCGTGATGGGCGTGGTGATCGCGGGCGTCCGGAGCGGGTGCGGGAAGACCTCGCTCACCATCGGGCTGCTCCGGGCGCTGCGGGAGGAGGGGTACCGAGTCCGGCCCTTCAAGGTGGGGCCGGACTACATCGACCCCACGTACCTGGAGGTGGCCGCCGGGGCGGAGAGCTACAACCTGGACGTGTGGATGATGGGCGAGGGGGGCGTGGTGGACACCTTCCGGCGCGCTACCCGGGGGTTCAAGGGGGCGGTGGTGGAGGGAGTCATGGGGATGTTCGACGGGCACGGTGAGGGTACGGTGGAGGGTAGCACGGCGCACGTGGCCCGGCTGGTCGGCGCCCCGGTCGTGCTCGTGGTGGACTGTCGCAGCTACGCCACCACCGTGGCGGCCGAGGTGCGCGGGTTCCTGGATCTGGCCCGGGAGGTGGGGGTGGAGCTCGCCGGGGTCATCCTCAACCGGGTGGGGAGCGACCGTCACGAGCGGTTGCTGCGCCGCGCCCTGAAGCGCTACTGCCCCGGGGTACGGGTCCTGGGGGTGGTGCCGCAGCTGCGGGACGCCGTGATCCCGGACCGGCACCTGGGGCTGATCCCCGCGGACGAGCGGCGCGAGTTCGCCGAGCGGGTGGCGGAGTACTGGGGCGAGGTTGCGTCCGAGCACCTTGACCTGGACGCGATCGTCGGGCTGGAGGTGAGGGAGGCCGACGTCAAGCCCACCCCGCCCCCTAGCCCTCCCCGCGAGGGGGTCCGGGTGGCCGTCGTGTCCGGCCGGGTCTTCACCTTTTACTACCGGGAGAACCTGAGGTACCTGGACCGGGCGGGTGAGGTGGTGCACGTGGACCCGGAGGGGGATCGGCTGCCGGACGTGGACGCGGTCTACGTGCCGGGTGGGTATCCGGAGGTGTACGCGGAGCGGCTTGATCGGCGGCTGATGGAGGATCTGCGCGAGTTTCACGAGGATGGTGGGCCGATCCTGGGTGAGTGCGGCGGGCTGATGTACCTGTGCTCGGAGCTGGTGGACGCGGACGGTCGGGAGCACGGGATGGTGGGCGTGTTCGACGCGGTCGCCCGGATGCGAGACCGGCTCGTCGCGCTGGGGTACGTGAAGGGCAGGATCACGGGCAGTCACCCGTTCGGGCGTCCCGGCCGGGTCGTTCGAGGGCACGAGTTTCACTACTCCGAGGTGGAGGTTCGAGAGGACGTCGAATTCGCGTACCGGCTGGAGCGGGGTCGCGGGATTGAGGGGGGCCGGGACGGGATGGTAAAGGGGAACACCGTGGCCTCGTACACGCACCTGCACGTGCGCTCGGACGGTGGAGTGCTCGAGGGTCTGATCAGGCTGGCCTCATCCCGCGGTGGGTAGCTCTGGGGGGTGAGTCGGTTTGGAGGCGATCGTGCGCATCCTGGTGGACAACCGGGTGGGCATGGTCCGGGATCCGTACCTGGCCCGGCACGGGCTGGCGGTGGTGGTGGAGGTGCCCTCAGAGGACTTCACGGTGCTCTTTGACACGGGCCCGTCGGCGGACGTCCTTCGGAACAACCTGGAGGCGGCCGGGCTGGACCGCGAGTTCGACGCCGTCGTGATCTCGCACGAGCACTGGGATCACACGGGAGGTCTGGAGGTGGTGAGGGCGGACCGGGTGGTGGAGCCGGGCGGGGATGAGGTGGACCTGCTCGATGGGGCCATCGTAGCGACGGGAACGTTCGAGGGTACGTACGACGGTGAGGTACTGCCGGAGCGATCGCTCGTCGTGGGCGATCTGGCCCTGATCGGGTGCTGTCACTTCGAGCTGGAGGAGCTGTTGGAGGGGTACGAGCCGCGTCACGTGCTGGGCGGGCTGCACCTGATGGACCAACCGCGGGAGCGGCTGGATCTGTTGGTCGAAACGCTGCGGGAGCACGGGGTCCGCCGGGTGTACGCCTGCCACTGCACCGGCATCCGGGAGTCAGCCTACCTGGCAAACCGGGTGGGCGGGGAGCCGGGTTACGTGCCCCTGGCGGTGCGGGTGGAGCTGTAGCGGGTCCCGCAAGGGGCGCCTCCTCATCCGGTCGTCGGTCCCCGCCTCGCCGGTCATCCCGCCTCGAGCACCGCCGTTCCGGTCATCAGGATCCCCAGTGGGGGCGTTTCTTCATCGGCGTGAGCGTGAGGGGTCAGCCGCCGCGGTACGCCGTCTCGATCATCGGGGCTCCCGTCACGAGCGGCAGGCCTCATCATCTTACTCAACCTCCACCCGGGCGATGAAGAACCCGTCCGTGCGGTGTAGGTGGGGCCAGGTGCGCCGGGCTTCCGGCATGCGGATGCCTGGGGAGGCCCAGTCGAGGGGTGGTTTGCGCAGCCTCGCGTGCTGGTACCGGCGCAGGAGTCGCTCGATCAGGCGCTCGTTCTCGGTCAGGGTGATCGAGCACGTGGAGTAGACGATTCGACCCCCGGGCTTGACGAGTCGCATCGCGGTCTTGAGCAGGTCCCACTGCAGGTGGGCCCACTTGGTCGGCTGTCCGGTCGTCTCGAGGTCCCAGCGCTTCTCCGGCTTGGAGTACACGGACCCGGTGCCCGTGCACGGCGGGTCCACGAGCACGAGGTCTGCGAAGTGCTCGCCGAACTGGTCGGGCGCGTCCCGGGCGTCCATCCGGTAGGCCTCCACGACGTCGTCCGCGTGGAACTGCCGGATGCGCTTGCGCAGCGTGCGGAACCGCTTGGGGTGCATGTCGATGGCGATGATCTCGCCCTCTCCCTCCATGAGCTGGGCGAGGTGCGTGGTCTTCCCGCCCGGGGCCGCGCACAGGTCGACCACGATCATCCCGGGCTCCGGCTCGGCCGCGTGGGCCACGGCCGCGGAGGCCTTGGTTTGCGGGAAGACCACGCCCCGCTCGAACTCGGGGGTCCGAACGATCGGGGTGTCCGCGGAGACGATCCGGAGAACGTCGGGAAGGTCCTCGTCCCGCTCCGCCTCGATCCCGCGCCGTTCCAGCCGCTCGATGGCCTCGTCCGGGTCTGCGACGAGGGTGTTCACGCGAACGTAACGCTCGGGGGTGCCGTTGCAGGCCTCGAGGAAGCGGCGCAGCTCGGCTAGGTTGCGGAAGGCGGGTCGAACGAGCTCGACGTACCACTTGGGGAAGTTGTGCTCGGCGGCGAGGCGGGCGATGGGGTCGCTGAGCCGTCGGATCACCCGGTCCGGGTCCACGTCCTCGACCTGGCGGAGGACGGCGTTGGCGAAGTCGGCGTCGCGGCGGCCGAGCCGGTCCTTGACGATGTCGACCACGACCTTGGTCACGGGGCCGGGGTGCTCGCCGCGCCAGTGGATCTCCCAGGTACCGACGCGGAGGGCGTTGCGGAGGACGGGGTGCAGCTCCTCGACGGTGGTGCCCCGGAGCACCTCGTTGAGCACGAGGTCCACGTTACCCAGCACGCGAAGGAGATCGTGGGCTAGGGCCTGGATGAACCGGCGTCGGGGTCCCGTGATTCCCTGGAGCACGTTGCGGAGGGCGGCCTTCAGGGAGTGGCGGTGCCGCTCCATGTCGAGGAGCACGTCGATGAGCCGCTCGATGACGAAGCGGATGGGGAGGGAGGCCCCCCTACTCCGGTGGGATCTCCGTGAGCCGCTTCCTGGCCTTCTCGGGTCCGAGCCGCCGCACCGTGCGGCCGTACGCGTAGTAGAAGATGAACGGTCCCGGTACCATCAGGACGATCCACCAGTAGAAGCTCTTCGGGTCGCTGATCGCGATCTCGCCCAGGAACAGCAGGCTCAGCACCGTGCCGATGGCGCCCAGCCAGGGGATGGCGCGCTTGGTCTTGTCACCCAGCGGCGCCTGCTCGTAGACCTCCGGTCGAACGAACCTCCAGACGACACCGGTCATGCAGATGAACAGGTACGTGAACAGCAGGGCCACCGTGGTGATGTCGACCGCCTGCAGGAACTCACCGACCGTCCAGACGAGGACGACGGAGGCGATCATCAGTATCGTGAGCGCCCAGTGCGGCGTGCCGAAGCGTCGGTGAACCTTGGCGATGAACCGCGGGAACATGCCGTCGTACGCCCAGGCGAACGTCATTCGGCTCGTCGACAGGAACATCGGTGGGAGGTCGCTCAGCAGGGCGATGGCGGCCACGAACGCGACGTAGCCGGCGAGCGCCGAGCCCCAGGAGGGGGACAGTGTCTTCAGAACCGGCGCGATGGCCTCGGGCACCGTGAAGTTCGAGCCGGCCTGCTTGGCCAGCACCGACTTGGCGTAGATGTACTGCCAGGGGACCGCGTGGTACACGGCGGCCGAGTACAGGAGGTAGTACGCCGTGATGATGCCCAGCGCGATCAGCATCCCGCGGAACACGGTCTTCTCCGGGTTCTTGACCTCGCCCGCCGCCTGCGTGCCCGTCTCGAAGCCCACGTAGGCGAACACCAGCGTGGCCGCGGCCGAGAAGATCGCGCTCAGCGAGCCCACGTTCTTCGGCAGCCCGCCCGCCTGCTTGATCAGCGACTGGAGCGCCGCGCTGCCCCCGATGGCCTTCAGCGTGAGCTCCGGGGAGCCCGCGAACCCGGCGGCGACGACGATCGCGAAGCCCGTTAAGAGAATGAAGAACATCGTGTCGACCACGGCCTCGTAGATGCGGATGCCAAGGACGTTCACGAGCCACGTGAAGATGATGATCAACGTGGCGACCGAGAGCGTGTGCGAGTTCAGCCACTCCGCCGCGCCCGGCGCGCCCCAGAACTTGCACATGGCCGCGAGCAGGGATACGTCACCGATGGCGATCGCCACGAACGCGCCGATCTCTCCCACAAACCGGCTCCACGAGCTGAAGTAGGCCAGGAACGGGTCGAACAGCCGGCTCACGTAGGTGTAGTGACCACCCGCCCGCGGCACCGCCGCGCTCAGCGCGCCCGCCACGATGCCGGCAACCAGGCTCGGAACGGCACCGATCAGGAACGCCAGCGGCACGTAGGGACCGACGCCGGGCGCCTTCGCCTGGATCATGCACGTCAGTACGTTGATACCGCCGCCGATCACCGTGCAGCAGATCGTGGACACGAATCCGAGCATCGACAGCTCCCGTCGGAGTCCGACCCGCTCGCGCTCGACGTCCTCCGGCAACCCGAACGCCCTGGGGCGGCGGTTTAAGCCTGCAGTTTTTATTGAATTCGGTTTAGGACTTCACCGATCCCGTCCCCTCATCCTCCAGCAGGCCCCGGGACTTCAGCAGCCGGTACGCCTTGCGGACGGCCCGCCGGATCTTGTCCCGGTGCCCCAGCCCGCCCAGCGCCTTGGCGGCCTTCCGGATGCTACCGCACTCCACCAGCAGCTCCAGCAGCTCCCGCTCCCTCTGAGAGAGCGGGAGATCCTCCTCCAGCGCCCGCTTCGCGATCTCAATCGGGTCGTGACCGTCGTAGGGAAGGTGCTCGGACAGGATCGGCTCGTCGAACTTCTCAACCCACTCGAACTCGATGATCGTGACCAGGTCGTCGTCCCGAAGGTTCGGGTAGTGCTCCCGCAGCGCCTTAATCAGCTCCTCCCGGTTCTCGAACCCGTCCAGCCTCGCGTCCCGATCGGTCAGCTCACGGACCCGCTTCGTGCGCACGTTCGTGATCCTGACCTTACCGTACACGTAACCGCCGCAGTGCAGGTACACGACCTTGCCCGGGCGCGCACCCCGCACCCGGCCCACGCGGATGGTGGCGCGCTTCTCGCCCCGAAGCAGCTTATCCCTGTACTCCCCGCTGATCTCCAGGTGCCGGGAGATCCCGTAGGTCATGAGTGGTAGGGCCCCGGGGAATCAGCGGGGTGGCGGGCCCTCGAAGTCCTCCGGGTCGTACTCGAACTCCTCGTCCTCCTCCAGCCGGCCCAGCTTCTTCAGCAGCTCGCGCGCCAGCAGCCAGTAGACCAGCGCCAGCGCCTTGCGCCCCTTGTTGTTCGTGGGGATTGCCAGGTCCACGTTGCCCGTGAAGTTGTCCGTGTCGCACAGCGCGACGATCGGGATGCCCACGCTCTGCGCCTCCACCAGCGCCTGGAAGTCGGCGCGCGGGTCCGTGAGCACGATGATCTCCGGCTCCACGTACCCGTCGTACTCCGGGTTCGTCAGCGTCCCCGGCACGAACCGGCCGGGGATGGCCATCGCGCCCGTCGCCTCGGCGAACTTGGTGATCGGCCGCTGTCCGTAGTATCTGCGGGACACGACGAGGATCTCGTCCGTGCTGTACATGGAGAGGAAGTTGGCCGCGATCCGGATCCGCTCGTCGGTCTTCCTCACGTCGATCACGTGCAGCCCGTCCGGTCGGGTCCGATAGATGAACGGCTCCATGTCCTTCGTCTTCTGCTGCGTGCCGATGTGCACGCCGGCCGCGAGGTAGTCGTTCAGCGGCACGAGAAGCTCGTCGTCCTCCGCCAAGGGTTCTCACCCCCGCACCGCGACTCGATCGCGCCTCGCGGTCGCGTTAGTCCCTTACCTCGATCGCGCCCTCCGGGCAGGCCTGCTCGCACACGCCGCAGCCCGTGCAGTCGTCGGCGTTCACGACCACCGGCTTGTCGTCCTCCTCGTCCAGCACGTCCATCGGGCAGGCCTCGATGCACTCACCACACTCGGACACGCCTCGGCACGCGTCGTAGTCGATGACCGGCTCCGGCACGCTCGGCTCCCCCTCACCTCTCCCTTATCACCACGACTGGAATGACCCCCTCCTCGAACTCCCTTTTAGCAATTTCCAGCGGGCTCTCATCCCCCCGAACCTCGACCATCACCGGGGATCCCATCGCGATCTGCAGGGCCCTTGCGCCCAGGATCCGGGTCACCTCGAACCGGGTCAGCTCCTCGCGCACGCGGGGCCGCCCCCACAACCCGTGAACTTCAGTGCACGGACCGTGAACCCATTCTCCTCCTGGGAACGCGATACGGTCAACTAAGGATTCCGCCGTGGGACCCGGTGAAGGGGACTCCGGCCGACTTGAGCCGGCTGGAGGTGGATCCGGAGGGGCTGCTTCGGGACCTCGTGGCCACACCCAGCGTGACGGGACGCGAGGAGGAGGTCCGGCGGCTGATCGTGGAGGTGCTGGAGGAGCACGGGGTCCCGTACGAGGTGGACGGAATGGGCAACGTGCTGGCCGGGGACCTGGGGGGAGTGGTGCTCAACGCGCACATGGACACCGTGCCCGCCGGCGACGGGTGGAGGGTAACCGACCCGTTCGAGCCTCGCACGGTGGGTGGGAGGCTGTACGGTCGCGGGGCCGCGGACTGCAAGGGCGGCCTGGCCGCGGCCGTGTCGGCGGTGGTGGAGGCGCGCTACGAGGGGCTGCCGCTCGGCCTGCTGGCCACCGTGGGAGAGGAGTCGCCCAGTGAGGAGGACAACGGCACGCTGTACGCGTGCCGGCGGGGGCTGGACGCGCTCGGTGGGATCGTGTGCGAGCCCACGGACGGTGAGGTGCACGTGGGAGACCGGGGTCGGATCACGCTGGAGGTCGTCATCCGGGGCAGGAGCGCGCACGCCTCCCAGCCGGAGAAGGGTAAGAACCCCATCGAGGCCGCGGCGCGAGTGGTGGAGGCGCTCTCCCGGCTGAAGCCGTCCAGGCGCCGGGTCCGGGGCGTGGGCCGCGTGGAGTCGTCGTTAAGCGTTACGCGCATCGAGGCGGACGGGCCCAGTAACGTGATCCCGGACGAGTGCCGGCTCACGGTGGACTACCGGTCCATCCCCGGGGACACGCCGAGCTCGGTGCGGCGGCGCGTGGAACGAGTCGTACGCCGGGCGGTTCCGGGGTACAGGGTGGAGGTCCGGGTGAGACACGCCTCCCGGGCGACCGCGGTGGACGCCGACTCCCGGGTCGTGAAATGGGTAGTAAGCTCGGCTCGAGAGGAGGGGATGGACGGTCAAATTGGGTTCAAGCTGGGTCACTGTGACATCGAGTACCTGGTGCACGAGGCGGGCGTGGACGCCGTAATCTTCGGTCCGAGGGGTGGGAACATCCACGGCCCCGACGAGTGGGTGGACGTGGAGAGCGTGCGGCGGTGCGCCCGGGTGTACCTAAGGGTGGGGAGGCGCGCGGCCCGGAGCTAGTCGGACGGGATCAGATCGAGCACCAGCTCCCGGAACTCCTCGCGCATTTTCAGCGGATCCGCCGCCGGGTAGCCGAACTCGGACTCCACCTCGCGGCAGAAGCGGCGTACCTCGGACTCGGACAGGTCCTTCCCGTTGACGCTGATGAACTGGATCCGGGCCCCGGTGAGCACCGTGGCGACCTCTGCCGCGTCCTGGAGCCGGTCCTTGAGCTCCGGTCGCGTGGCGAGGATCATCTTGTCCGGGTCGCTGCCGAGCAGGATCGTAAGCGACGCGAGCGCCCCGCCGCGCCCGGTGCCCACCTCCAGCGGGTCCGCGGTGACTCCCGTCTGTGAGCCCACCAGGATGACGTCCGGTTCGTACTCCTCGTCCAGTCGCTTCACCGCCCCGTACACCGTCCCGGCCGCGTGCCCCATGGGCAGGACCTGCGGGATCACCATCGCCTCGCACCCGACGAGCAGGCTGCTCGGCTCGGTCCCGACGCTCCGCACGTTAACGCCCTCCTCCTCCAGGATCTCCCGGGTCACGTTCAACGTGGTGAACTTGCCGGTGCGACGCCCGGTGCCGACGACGGTAACCACCTCCGCGTTGATCCCCTCCTCCCGCGCCCGGATCCCGTACTCCAGGTAGTCCAGGTACAGCTCGGGATCGCTGGCGTCGAAGTACTCCACCCCGCGCTTGTGGGCCTCCAGCCGCCAGTTCGGGTCCTGGGAGACCATGTGCAGTCGACCCATGTTGTACACGTTGACGCCCTTCGTCACCGCCAGGTCGATGGCCCTCCGCCACCGTAGGTAGTGCTCGTCCTCGTCGAACACCTCCTTCGTCCAGATCAGCCACTCGGCCTCCTCCAGCAGCTCTTCCAGCTCCTCGAACGGACGGATCTCCAGCTCCTCCACGTCCTCCCCGACGATCTCGGTGGTCCTCCTCCCCACCCGGTGGTCCCGGTAGTCGCACGCTCCGACGACGTCCACGTCCGAGAACCGGAGGATCCCCGCCGCCACCTTGGTGAACGGAACCAGTACTGCCCGGTCCACGCTCGGATGCTCCACCCCGACCAGCCCCACGCTACGCCTCCTTCAGGTTGATCACGGTCATCCTCCGACTCGGGTCCCTACCTCCCGGGGTGGGATCGTAGACTATAATCCTTCCCACGGTGGGCTTGATGCCCACCTTCCGCTGGAAGTCCGTCTGCTCCTGGAAGGTGGCCGTGGAGATCACGTCGCAGCCCCGCCAGTGGTGCAGGGTCTTGATGTGCGTGTGCCCTACGGCGAACACGTGCGGCAGCCGGTTGATGACCAAGTAGTCCTCCGGGAGCGGCGCGATGGGCACGGACTCCCCGTACATGGGCACCAGGTGCCGCGCCCGCAGGCAGGCCTCCGCCGCCGTCCGAACGCCGTTCGGATCGTGCTCCGCGTCCGGACGGCTCAGGATGATGTCGTCCAGCGATTGCCCGTGGAACATCAGGACCTCCAGCTCACCGTGCAGCCGCACCAAGGCCGGGTTCGAGGGCAGGTGCACCCCGTCCAGCTCGGTCAGCGGCTGCGCCGGGTCCGACGAGCGCAGGCTGGGCTGCGGCAGCGCCTGCCGGATCGCGTCGTGGTTGCCCGGGATGATCACCACCTCCACCCAGTCGGGGAACTCCTCCAGGTACCGCGCGAACCGCTCGTACTGCCGGTCGATGTCGAGAATCTCCAGCTCCTCGCGCTGCCCCGGATAGATCCCAATACCGTCCACGATATCACCCGTGATCATCACGTACTTCACCCTACTCGCGACCGGATGGCTGGGATCATTCAACCACTCAATGAACCTCTTGAACAGGTCCTCCCGAAACCGCTTCGAGCCCACGTGCACGTCGCCGATGAACACCACCCGAACGTCGTCCTCGACCCGCGCCTTCCTGGTCTTCCTGGCCCCCTCCCCCGGCAGCACGACCTCACCGTACCGGTCCCCCACGAACGCCGTGATTCCACGCTGCACCTTGACGAACGCCTTCACGCCCAGGACCACTCCAGGCGCCACCTCGCGCTTCACCTTCTCGAACGCCCGGGGCGCCTTGGACCGGGGCACCACGACGCGCACCTCGCCCGTCCCATCCTCCAGGATCAGCACCTGAGCCCGCTCCGACCCCCTCACGTTCGTTACCAGACCGGCGAAGCAGTACACGCCCGCATCCTCCCGCGCCCTCGCCGCCAGCTCCCTTATCGAGTCCACCCACTCGCCGTCGAACAGGCGGCGCACCTTGGGCCTCAGCTTCTCCAACCGGTCCCGGAAGTGCTGCACGAACCCCTCCACGCTACCCTCCGCGTCCACCCTCTGCGCCTCCTGAACGATCTCCACCTCCGCGTCCACCTCGGCCGCCGGGGGCGCCTCCGAGCGACGCTCCACCACGATCTCGGCGGACTCCTCGACCCCGTCTCCCTCCTCACCGCCCCGCTCCAGGACCTCGTAGACGCTTCCCTCGACCCCCTCCAGGAACTCCGGATCCAGCTCCCCGGAGACGAGCTCGCCGGTGAGCACGGGCAAATCTATTTCATCCGCGCGCTCCAGCGCCTCCCGCCCCTCGTCCGAGGAGGCGAGCCGTTCCACCGCCTCCGGGTCCAGCAGCACCCGGTGCCGCTCCGCCACCTCACGCACGAGCCTCAACCGCTCATCCTCCACGGGGTCCCCACCCCTCACGGGGGACGGGCACCGTGGTCCGGGCGACCGCCATCGTGGCCAGGATCCTCGCGGCCGTGATCGTGTTCTCGGTGTCCTCCATCTCCGGGTTCCTCTTCGCCATATCCCTATCCGGCAAGTCGCCGGTGGACGTCCGGCTGATCGTCCGCGCGACCGCCGACCTAGCCCGGGGCGATTACGACGCGCTGGCCCACGACCTCACGATGGTTTACGTTCAGTTCGTGACGAGCTTCAGCAGCGGTGTGAAGACCCTGCTGGAGTACACCGGGTACAAGGCGCGGCAGTTCAAGGAGCGGGTGAAGCGGAAGGTGGAGTTCCGGTACCGGGTGAACATCGCCAACGCCCGCGACGTGTGCGACCGGCTGACCCAGCTCACGCACGTCGACGAGATCGCCGGGGGCCGCCTTAGAGCCTACGCCGACGCCCGGCCGGAGCCCGGACGGCGGGCCCACGTGCTGATCAAGGCGGTGGGGTACGTGGAGCGGGTGAAAACGAAGGGGGAGACGATCGTGATCTACTCCACCCCGTACTACATCGAGGCGGAGGCCTCCGGGGTGTTCGACCAGAGCGGCAACCTGATCGTCGACCTGAACTCGATCCGGCTCAAGAAGGTGGAGCGCAGGTCATGAAGGTGCCCGAAGGGTCCCTGGCGGGGTTGAGGAGGACGGTGGCCCACCTGTGCCTCGAGCTGCACCGACGGGGCCTCACCGCCGGGGGCGCGGGCAACGTCAGCGCGTGCCGGGAGGATCGGGTGGCCGTCTCCCCCTCCGGGTTCCGGCTGGCGGACGTGCGGCCGCGGCAC
>JBDOKE010000036.1:0-2345 GCA_039833815.1 Methanobacteriota archaeon
CGCGTACGGGGCCCGGGTCCGGCGCGCCCGCCGCATCGTGCACGGGAAGACCTCACCGATCGAGCACACGGGCGAGGGCATCCTCTCCGGCCTGGAGAGCCCGTTCGAGGCCATGCGGTACCACTCGCTGGTCCTGGAGGAGTCCAGCCTCCCGGACGAGCTCGAGGCCTGCGCGTGGGCCCGGGACGACGGGGAGCTGATGGCCATTCGGCACGTCGATCACCACGTGTACGGCCTGCAGTTTCACCCTGAAAGCTTCATGACGGAAGGCGGGGACGTCATCGCCCGAAACTTCCTGGAGCTGGTGGGGTGAGGTGCGTGGCGGACCTGGACCCGGAGGAGCTCATCCGGTACATCTCCGAGAGTCCCAAGCGGACCATCGCCCGGTTCTACATCAAGACGGACGACCCCGAGGGGCTCGCGGAGCGCCTCGAGGAGCGGGTTGAGGGCGTGAAGGTGTTCACGGGCGTCGACCACGTGGTCGCGGTCGGGGAGCACGACGAGATCCTCGAGGTGATCGAGGACGACGACTCGGTGGAGTACTATCACCGGGAGCTGGACCACCGGAACCGGGCGGTCCCGCTCGCGGACTACGCCGAGTTCAAGGACGCGCGGATCGAGCCGGGCGCGATCATCCGGGACAAGGTGGAGCTGGGCAAGGGCGTGGTCGTGATGATGGGCGCCGTGATCAACATCGGCGCGAAGATCGGAGACAACACGATGATCGACATGAACGCGGTCATCGGGTCCCGGGCGGAGATCGGGCGGAACGTGCACATCGGCGCGGGCGCGGTCATCGCGGGCGTCCTGGAGCCACCGAGCGCCAAGCCCGTCGTGATCGAGGACAACGTCGTGGTGGGGGCGAACGCCGTCGTGCTGGAGGGCGTGACCGTGGGCGAGGGGGCGGTCGTGGCGGCCGGGGCCGTGGTGACCGAGGACGTGCCGCCCGGCAAGGTCGTGGCCGGCGTGCCGGCGAGGGTGGTTAAGGACGTGGACGAGCGGACGGAGGCGAAGACGCAGATCGTGGACGCGCTCCGCCGCCTCTGAGCGCGGTCCTGGGGGGCCTCCCCGTCGCGGTTCTGGAAGGTGCAGGGGGCCCTCAACGACTTCGTGCTCGTGGACGAGACGGGCGGGGAGCGAGTCCCGGAGGAGGAGAAGCCCGCGTTCGCCCGCTGGGCCTGCGACCGTCGGGCGGGCGTGGGCGCCGACGGCGTGATCTTCGTCCGCGTGCGGTCGTCCGAGGTGGAGATGCGAATCTTCAACCGGGACGGGTCCGAGGCCGAGTTTTGCGGGAACGCGGCCCGGTGCGCGGTCCGGTACGCGGCGGACGTGCGCGGCGAGAACGTTAAGGTTCTAAGAACGTTATCGGGCCGCCATGCCGTGGAGGTCCTCGACGACCGGGTGCGGGTGGAGGTGCCCGGGGCCCGGGTGAAGGGCGCGACGGAGCTGGGCTTTGAGGTCGACGCCGGCGTGCCCCACCTCGTCCGCCTCACCGAGCGGGACCCCGTGCGCGAGGCCCGCCGGCTCACCCGGGAGGCCCGCGAGATCCAGCGCCGGTACGCGGAGCGCGGCGGCGTGAACGTGACCTTCGCGGCCCCGGCCGGGAACGCCCTCCGCGTGCGCACGTACGAGCGGGGGGTCGGCTGGACCCCCGCGTGCGGCTCCGGCGTGGTCGCGGCCGCGCTCGTGTACGCCGACCTGTTCGGAGCGGACGGGCCCGTGCGGGTGAGCACCGCGGGCGGCCCGCTGAGGGTTCGGATCGACGACGGCCCGCTCCTGGAGGGACCGGCGGAGATCGTGTACGAGGGCCGGGTGAAGGGGGCGCCCTGGCGTGAGGATCCTGATCACCAACGATGACGGGATCGCCTCGCCCGGGCTGCGGGAGGCCGTTCGCGTCTGCAAAGAGTTCGGGGAGGTGACGGTCGTCGCCCCGGCGACCCAGCAGAGCGGGGTGGGACGCAGCATCTCCCTGCTGGAGCCCGTGCGGGCGGAGGAGATGCGGATCGAGGGAGTGGAGGCGCTGGCCATCTCGGGGACGCCGGCGGACGCCGTGCTGATCGGGGCCTTCTCCATCATGGACGAGCCGCCCAACCTCGTCGTCTCCGGGATCAACCTGGGGGAGAACCTCAGCGCCGACATCACCACGTCCGGCACGGTCGGCGCGGCGCTGGAGGCGTACGGGAACGGCATCCCCGCCATCGCCATCTCCCAGGAGGTTCGGAGTCCCCGGGTCCGGATGGACAACAACCCGGACGACGACGAGGTGGACTTCTCCCTAGCCGCCCGGGTGCTGCGGGTCCTGCTGCGGGTCCTCTCCGACGTCGACTGGCGGGGCGTCCTGAACG
>JBDOKE010000037.1:0-9307 GCA_039833815.1 Methanobacteriota archaeon
CCGCGCAGCATGCGGGTGGTCTCCCGACTGCACGACCTGGGGAAGGTCCTGGACGAGCGGTGGTCCGAGGACGGGGTCGAGCTGTACGTGGAGGTCAGCGAGAAGGTGGTGGGCCGGGTCAAGGGTATGGTCCGCGGCGTGGGCGAGGTTGAGGTGCTGGATTAACCTCGCTCCGACTCCTTGGAGCCCGACCTCACGCTCCTCCGGTACCACTCCGGGACCTGCACCAGCGCGTACCCGCCGTCCGGGCCCGGCTTGCCGTCGATCTTGAACCCCATCTTCCGCAGGTCCTTGACCCGGTTGTGCACGGCCACCCGGCTCTCCCGGTTGATGAACTCCTTCAGGAGCTCGCCGCTCACGTAGTTACCCGAGCGCGTGTAGATCCCGGCCTCCTTGAGTATCTGCTTCGCCTTCTTCTCCCCCACGGCCTGGGACAGCTGGTCGAGGAGCCGGTTCGCCTCCTCCAGCACGGAGAGGATGATCAGGTGGCCCGCGTCCACCTTCACACCCTTCTCGTAGGCCCGCTTCAGGAACTCCCACAGGTCCCCACGGGGGCGGCTTTTGGCCACCCGTTCCAGCCGGAGCTGGGTAAGCGCGGCGATCTCGTCGTCCCGCACCATACGCGGGACCGCCCCCTCGTTCAGGCTCGTGTAACGTTTCGCGTCATATAACTTTGGCGCGGGCGGGGGCTAGGACCGTCTCAGCTCCCGACGCTTCTTGGCCACCCGGCGGGCCACGACGGCCTCCCCCAGCTTGAACAGGTACACGAACAGCCGCTCGAGCCCACCCATGAGCCACAGCACGTACCCGAACGTTCGATCACTGATCTTCCGCTCGAACTCCTCCGGGGACACGTCCCGACCCAGCTCCCGGTTGAACACCAGCGTCGCCGCCTCTATAAATTCCTCCCACGAGATCCCGGGGGCGTGCTCGTGCACCTCGCGCAGCAGCTTCTCCGCCGGGGTGTCGTACAGCTCCGACATCAGCTCCACGACCGTCCGCAGCGTGACCACGCCCACCACGCTCATGTCATCCTCGACCAGCGGAACCAGCGTGAGGTCCGAGTCCATCATCATCCGCACGGCCTCGGTGATCGGGTCAGAGGGTGAGAGCGACTCGGGCCGCCGGGAGATCTCCTCCACCCGCTCGGCGCCGGCCAGGAGGCCCCGGCACACGTCGTTAGAGGTTACGAGGCCCGCCAGCCGCCCGGAGTCGTCCACCACGACCGCCGTGTACTCAGAGTACCGGGACAGCTCGCGCGAGGCCCGCTCCAGGTCATCGTCCACCCGCACCTCCGGGTACTTCCTCGTCGCCCACCGCTCCGCCCTCAACCCTCCTCACCCCGCTCCCGGGCGCGGATCGCGCCCGCCGGGCAGTTCCGGGCGCACTCCCCGCACCGGATGCACCGGTCGTAGTCGATGCTCGCCACGTCGCCCTCCATCTCCACCGCGTCCACCGGACAGACCTCCACGCACACCCCGCACCCGATGCAGGCGCTCCGGTCCAGCTCAATCTCCCGCTCGAACCGGGGAGACTCCAGCCGCCGGCGGATCCGGATCGCGTCCGTCGGACAGGCGTGCTCGCACGCGCGGCAGCCCACGCACCGGTCCAGATCGATCTCCAGCCGCTCCAGGTCGGGCGCGTCCACCGGACAGACCTGGCGGCAGAGGCCGCACTGGATGCACCTGGACTCGTCCAGCCGCGCCTCCCGCACGTCGATCTTCCGACGGATCACCTCCACACGATCGAGCAGGATCTCCACCTCCTCACCCCGCACCTGCGCCTCGCCGCGGACCACGCTGAGCGCGTCCACGGGGCAGGACTTCGCGCACAGCCGGCAGCTCACGCACCGATCGTGGTCGATCTCGGGCGGACGGGTGGGATCCGGCTCCGAGATCGCGTCCACCGGGCACTCCTCGTAGCAGATCTTGCACCCCACGCACCGCTCCCCGTCCACGATCACGAACTCTCGGCGAACGGGCCCCACCTCGGCGGCCACGCGGCCGACGAGCTCCTCGTCCGCCTCCTCCACGCGCTCCAGCACCCGGTCCACCAGCTCGTCCAGCGGGACGGTCTCCCGCGCGCTCAACGCCCCTCCCCCACGGGCTCAATGGCCCGAGCGGGACACACCCTCACGCACTCCAGGCACCCCACGCACCGCTCCTCGTCCAGCTCGGGAGGGGACCCCTTGTCCCCGAAGAGGGCCTCGAAGTGGCAGGAGGAGGAGCAGGCCTGACACCCCACGCACCGCTCCTCGATCACCCGGACCCGAACGTCCGGGGGCCCGTCGAGCAGCTCCACCCGCTCCTCACCCTCCCGAGCGTACGCCCGGCCCATGAGCAGGGCGTCGAAGGGGCACGCCCTCACGCACAGGCCGCACCGCACGCACCGCTCCTCCTCGATCCGGGCCACCCCGTCCCGAACGGTGATCGCGTCCGCCGGGCACTCCCGCTCGCAGAGGCCGCAGCCCCGGCACAGCCTCGGGATGACCCTTACCCTCCTAACCTCGACCCAGGTCCGCACCATGCTCGAGACCCACCCGCAGCACGAGCTCGCGCAGCGCCTCCTCCACCTCCTTTCGGACCTCCCGACGGAGCGCCTCCAGCTCCATCCTCCTCTCCAGTTCCCGCTCCAGCCGGCGCCGGAGCCGGCGCTCCCGCTCCTCCAGGGATCCGTACTCCCGCTCGGCCCGCGACCGGAGGAGCTCCTGGAGGGTGCGCAGGAAGGCGTTGCCCACGAGGGCCCGCCGGACCTCCCGCTCCGCCCGGTCCGTAGGCACGGTGTCGATGGCCGAGGTGGGACAGGCCTCGGCGCACAGACCGCACCGGACGCACTCGGACGGTGTGATCACCGGCATGCGGGTCTCCTCCTCGATCTCGACGGCCCCGACCGGGCAGGCCTCGTAGCAGATGCGGCACCCGATGCACAGCTCCGGGTCGATGAAGTACACGCGCTCCGTCCGGCGCGGGCGCGGTCGGTGATCCGGGCGCTTGAGGGCCTCGGTCGGGCAGTAGGCGACGCAGACGTAGCACCCGATGCACGCGTCGGGGTCGGGGCTGCCGGTCGGCACGTTCTCCGCGGCGCCCGTGGGGCAGACCTCCCGGCACCTATCGCACTCGACGCACAGCTCGCGGTTCAGCGTCGGCGGGTCCCGGGTCTCCAGCTCGGGTACGTTCAGCTCGATGGACACCGCATCGTGCGGGCACACCTTGACGCACTCCAGGCAGCCGCGGCACGCGTCGAGGTCGATCACGTGCTCCTCGATGACGCGTCGCATGACGTTCTCGGGGCAGGCCTCCAGGCACGGTTTCTCCCTGCACTCCTCGCAGACGTTCAAGTCCACGCGGATGGAGCGGACCTCCGGCTCGGCCCGCGGCACCTGGACGGGGCGCATGCGGGGCTCCGCGTCCTCGAACGTGAGCTCGTAGTACACCAGCACGCGGCGGGGGCAGGCCTGCACGCACAGCGAGCAGCCCACGCAGCGCTCCTCGTCCAGCCTCACCCGGTCCTCCACCTCGATCGCGCCCACGGGGCAGACCTCCGCGCACAGGCCGCAGGCGACGCACTCCTCCGGTCGCTCGGCGCGGGCGAGGTTGGCGCGGACGTTCGTGAGCCGGTCGTCGAGGTGGAAGTGCACCTCGGCCACGGGCTCACCCCTCCCGGGCCCGGCGGAGGGCCTCCTCCAGGTGCTCGGTCCAGCGCCTCGCGAGCTCCTCCACGTCCAGCGGGATCAGCTTGATCGCCCCGGCGACGGGGCACGCCTGGATGCACCGTTCGCAGAGCACGCAGCGCTCCGGGTCGACGCTGGCGGTCTCGTCCACCTCGATCGCGTCCGAGGGGCAGACCTCCTGGCACCGACCGCAGCCCACGCATAGGTCCCGGTCGACGACGACCCGGGCGGGCTTGGGCGGGACGACCCGCTCCTTCACTTCCTCGGCGAGCGTGCCAACCTCGATCGCGCCCACGGGGCAGACCTCCGCGCACAGGCCGCACCGGATGCACCGCTCCCGGTGGAGGACGGGCCCGCGGTCCCCCATCTCCAGGGCGGGGGGCTGGTTCTCGGCCTTTCCGACGGGGCACGCGTCCGCGCAGGCGCCGCAGACGACGCACCGGTCAAGGTCGATCCGGGGAAAGTCCCGGAACCGGGGCGGTCGGTCAAGGATCCGGCGGGGGGAGTGCGCGTCGAGCAGCCGCTTGCCGCCCTTGCGGGTCAGGATCTGCCCGAGGTAGTCCGGGAGCATTCCCTCATCACCTCCCGGGCCCGTCCCTCGTAGAGGATCTCGCCGCGGTCCCGGTCCACGATCACGAACCGCTCGTTGCACGCGACGCACGGGTCCAGGCTCGCGTAGACGGCGACGGCGTCGGCGATGGTTGGGGCGCCGGGGGCGATCGCCTCCAGGACGCGGATGTTGGGCACGGAGGGCGTGCGGATGGTGACGCGCCGGACGACCCCGCCCGGGGTGAGCTCCATGTCGTAGACGAGCTCGCCCCGGGGGGCCTCGATCCGGTGGTCGACGTGGCCGCCGCGGATCTCCAGCTCGCGGCGGTGCTCGCCCTCGGGGAGCTCGTCCACGATCCGCTCGATGAGGTCGATGGACTGGAGGCACTCGTCGTACCGGACGAGGACGCGGGCCAGGTTGTCGCCCCGCTTGCGGGAGACGGGCTTGAAGCCGAGCTCCGGGTACACGGGCTCCTGGAGCCGCATGTCGGACTCGGGCACGCCGGAGGCGCGGGCCTGGGGACCGACGACGCGGTACCGTTGAACGTGCTCCTTCGTGATCACGCCCACGCCGCGGGAACGGAGCTTGATGAGTGGGTCCGTCTGGGCGATGCGGCGGTACGCCTTCACGTCCTCCTCGACCTTCTCCAGGGTCTCGAGCACGCGCTCCAGCTGGTCCTCCGCGACGTCGACCCGCACCCCGCCCACGACGTTCCAGCCGGTGAGGATGCGGTTGCCCGTGATCTCCTCGATGCAGTCCAGGACCCGCTCCCGCGTGTTCATGTTCCAGACGAACATCGTCTCGTGCTCGATCGAGTAAAAGTACGCCGCGTTGGCGATCAGGTGCGACTGAATACGGTCCAGCTCCTGAACGAGCACGCGCAGGAAGAGGCCTCGGGGGGCGGGCTCACCCTCGGCCGTGCGCTCCACGCCCCCGATGAAGCACATGTTGTGCGCGTGGGAGCAGATCCCGCAGACGCGCTCGGCCAGGAACGCGGCCTTCTGCCACGGCATCCCCTCCATGATCCGCTCGATCCCGCGGTGGCAGTACCCCATCTCCACCTTGCAGTCGACGACCTCCTCCCCGCGCACGGCCAGCTTGATGCGCAGCGGCTCCTTGAGGATGGGGTGGTTGGGCCCCACGGGCACCTTGTGCGAGATGGGCACCTCCTCGCCCGTCTCCACGTCCACCACGCGCACGTTGCCCCGGGGGGACGCGTCCCTACCCTCCCGCCTCCGCCTCATGCTCGCGACCCCGCTGGAACTCCCACGCTCGGAAGAGTCGCGGGACGACCTCCACGATGGCCGACACGATCTCCTCCGGGCGCGGGGGACACCCGGGCACCTCGGCGTCCACGGGGATGACCTCCCGGACGGGCCCGCAGACGCGCCCCCCCTCCTGGTTGAAGATCCCACCCGAGCAGGCGCACGCGCCCACGGCCACCACGGCCTTGGGCTCGGGCACCTTCCGGTACAGCCGCTCCAGCTTCTCCCGCCACTGGTACGTGACGGGCCCCGTGACGATCAGGACGTCGCTCTTCCTCGGGTTGTTGTGGTAGTAGATCCCGTACTGCTCGAGGTCGTACCGGTACGTGTAGCAGGCTAGGATTTCGATGTCGCAGCCGTTGCAACCGCCCGTGTTCACCACCGTAACGTGGATCGAGCGGGAGCGCACGAACCCCTTCAGCCGCTTCAGCAGGGAGCGCAACTACACGATCCCCCGCTCCCGCAGGGAGTAGAACGCGCGGAGCAACCGGTCCCGGTCGAGCTCCACGGGCTCCCGACCCCGGTGCAGCTCCAGCAGCTCCTCCTTCAGCTCCTCCCGCAGCGCTCCCTCCCCGATGACGTCGAGCAGTAGGAGCAGCTCCGCCGTTTCGTCCAGGTTCTCGGCCAGTCGCTCCAGCTGCTCCACCTCGGAGTGAAGCCCGTAGAGGGCCGTGCAGGAGCGGGCCCGGGTGAGGACGGACCGCACCTGCTCCCGCTCCACGCCCAGCAGCTCGGCCAGGCGCTGAACGATGTCCCGGTCGTAGGCGTAGCTCCGCAGGATCCACCGCTTCACGCGCAGCACGGTCTCCTCGTCCTCGGCGTAGAGCTCCTCGAGGTCCTCCTCCGTCAGGTCCTTCCTCCGGGTGAGCATCTTCAGCATCCAATCACCTCCATACCACGGTGGGCGAGGAGGATCAGGCAGAACAGGAGCAGGCCGAGCGCGGTCTCGACGCGGCCGTACCCGGGGCGCATGTTCACCACGAATCCGGCCAGAAACGCGCCCGCCAGGAGCCCCCATGGCCGCCACTTCACCCAGGAGACGGCCAGGGCGGCCCAGCCGAGGAGGGCCAGCGGGAGGGCGATCGGGTCGACGCGCCGCTCCCGGAAGATCTCCCCGTAGACCCGGTAGCTGTACTCCAGGCCGACCAGGGAGCCGACCACGAAGGTGGCCGTCGCGCCCAGGATGGCGAGGTCCTCCGGGTTCATAGGTGCCCCACCCGCAGCACGTGCAGGCAGGCTAGCAGGAGGATCAGCACGGCCAGGGGTACGGCGAGCTCCTCGGCCCGGTGGACCGCCTTGCACGTGCGGCTGCAGGTGGCGAGCAGTAGGGACACCGCCAGCAGGATCAGCGCGCCGACCCGGGACTGGGTGGCGTGCTCCGCGGCCGCGATTCCCACCATCACCAGGAGGGAGGAGGTGAGCGCGAGCAGGTGGGGCCTCACGGGTCTCCGCCCCCCTTCAGCGGATTAGCGCGTCGAGGAACATGGTCGCGGCGACGAGCACGTGGACGCCCACGGCCTGGTACGGGGTGAGGATCGGGGTGATCGCGCACAGGACGGCCAGGAGGATCGTGAGCGCGCCCATGACGAGCAGGTGGATGGCCGGGTCCGAGACGCCGAGGAACACGGCCTGGAAGATCCAGAGCTCGCAGTAGAACTTCAGGGCCTCGGCCGTGTGCATGAGGCCGCGGAGGAAACCGGGGTACTCCGTCAGGTACCCTTCCACGATGTCGTAACCCTTGGAGGGGTCGAGGGGGGAGTAGGGGGCGTCGATCCAGAGCAGGGTGAAGAACGCGAGCGCGGAGAAGGGCGCGTGCTCGATCAGCGGTCCGTGCGCGCGCTCCCACGCGAGGATGCCGGCCACGTCGGCGTGCCCGGTGATGAAGTACGCGGAGACGAGGGAGCAGGCGAGGGCGAGCTCGCCCGCGGGCATGATCGCGTGCCGGACGCCGCCGATCTTCGTGTACGTGGAACCCGCGGACACGCCGGCACCGTGCGAGAGGACCTTGTAGGCCGCGTAGAATGCGAAGAAGGGGAGCAGGTTGCCCTTGAGGACGGCGGAGATCGTGACGGCGGAGGACCAGACGATCACGTTGAACACGGGCACGAGCCAGTACAGGAACCCGGCGGCGGTGATGGGGGCGTAGGCCTCCTTCATGAGGAACTTGAGCGTGTGCAGGAACTCCTGGATGATGGGCGGGCCCGGTCGCCGCTGGATGCGCGCGATCACCTTCCGGTGCAGCCCGAGGTACACGCTGCCGACGAAGAACGCCTCCAGCAGCCCCAGCACGGTGTCCACGACGATCATCCGTCAGTACCCCAGGAACGGTGCTCGATCCGGCTTCCCGCGGGGCGCCAGGGCCCAGCCCAGGGCGAGCACGGTGAGGGAGAAGACCAGGATCGTGAGCGCGATGAACAGGCCGTAGTGCCGCCTCACCGGCCCGGGGTACCACCACTCGAGCCAGACCAGGAGCGCGTCGGCGATCACGGCGGTCAGGAGGGGCAGCCAGCGCCTCACCCGGCCCTCCCCCGTCACGGTAGGAGGCTGAGGATCTCCATGAACCGGGAGAAGGTCAGGAGCGTGGTCAGGTGGATCACGAAGGCGTACCGGCCCCAGATTCGGCGGAACGAGTCGACCTTCACGGCGTAGAAGGGTCCAACGCCCGCCTCCCCCAGGACTCCGGCCGTGAGGAGGACCTTCCCGTACGTCAGCGTCCACCCACCGGCCCCTCGGGGCAGCTTCATCAGCTCGTGGAGGCTGAGCGTGCCGGTGGAGGCGAGGATCAGGGCGGCGCCGCCGAAGAGGGGCAGGCTCGCGATCAGGCACATCAGCCCGTAGTGGAAGGCGCACTCGAGGGCGAAGTCGTCCCCCACGGTCGTCCCGATCAGCCCCATGTTGGACATGCCGAGCAGGGAGAGGAAGAGGGTGAAGTTGAACACGTCGCCGGTCGTGACCACGCCCACGGACGCGAGCGTGGAGGTGAGGGCGAGGGCGGCCTTGATGCGATCCTCCCGCGGGGTCACGATCTTCGCCTTGATCTTCGGCCGTCGATGGTCTACCTCCACGTAGATGTCCGTCCGGCTGAGGATCGGGAGCAGGAGGACGGCGATGAGCACGCCCAGGATCACCGCGTTCACCGTGCTGAGGTAGGGGACGATGTCGCCCAGCGGGATGATGGTGAACACGCTACCGCTCGGATACATCGCCCGCCCCCACCCGGACGTCGTAGCCCATCACGTACCCGAACAGGGACAGCTTCGGCCCGACCTTCACCAGGATGCCACCGGTGCCGGCGAGCAGCAGCGCCAGCAGCCAGTACCTTGGATGCAGGAAGAACAGGCTGAACCCGATCACCCACAGGGCCCAACCGAGCCCGGACAGGGACTCCATGCCCCGCCACTCCTCGTACCTGGGCCGGTTCACCCGGGAGAAGAGGTAGAAGGCCGCCCCCGTGCCCGCGACGGCCCCACCGGTGAACCCCGTCAGGAGCACGCCGTACAGCGCCAGCCCGATCATCAGGAGCGTGGGGGCCGTCCGAAGCACCTCCATGTCCAGTGGGTCGAACTTGGGCAGGCTCCGGGGGTCCGAGTGGCGGGCGATCAGGACCTCCGAGGTGGCCATGAGCTCCGCCAGCCCGACGACCAGTCCCGGCAGGATGAGGCACTCCGCCAGGTCCGTGCCCACCGAGGCCAGGAGCGATAGGGCCCCGACCTCCACGGCGTCTGTCATCGTGAGGCGGTTCAGCGGGTTGCGATCCGCAAGGATGTCCGCGGTCGCGATTAGGCCCGCGGCGAGCCCCACGGCCACGGCCACGTGATACAT
>JBDOKE010000038.1:0-8432 GCA_039833815.1 Methanobacteriota archaeon
ACGCCTGCTGGCACCTGATCGAGGCCGGGGGCAAGCGCTTCCGGCCCCTGCTGGCCATCAAGTCCTGCCAGGTCCTGGGCGGCGCCCCGGAGGACGTGCTTTCCGAGGCGGCCGCCGTGGAGCTCATCCACACGTTTACGCTGATCCACGACGACATCATGGACGAGGACGAGGAGCGTCGCGGCGTGGAGGCGGTGCACGTCCGTTGGAACGTCCCCGTCGCCATCCTCGCCGGGGACACGCTCTTCTCCAAGGCGTTCGAGGTGGCCGCCGAGGGTGGAGAC
The DNA here is from genome assembly GCA_039833815.1 of Methanobacteriota archaeon. Taxonomy (GTDB): domain Archaea; phylum JAADCQ01; class Methanopyri; order Methanopyrales; family Methanopyraceae; genus Methanopyrus. The sequence continues at coordinate 285 of JBDOKE010000038.1, forward strand.
ATCCGGGCGGTTAAGGAGCTGGCCCGCGCCTGCACGGAGATCTGCGAGGGCCAGGCCATGGACCTGGAGTTCGAGGAGCGGGACGACGTGACGGAGGAGGAGTTCCTGGAGATGGTGCGCAAGAAAACGGCCGCGCTCATCCGGGCCTCCTGCGTGGTCGGAGGGCTCAAGGCGGGGGCCGACGACGACCAGCTGACCGCGCTGGCCGAGTACGGGGAGAACCTCGGCATCGCCTTCCAGATTCAGGACGACGTGCTGGACCTGGTGGGTGACGAGGAGAAGCTGGGTAAGCCGGTCGGTAGCGACATCGTCGAGGGCAAGAAGACGCTCATCATTATCAAGGGGCTGGAGCGGGCGGACGAGGGGCAGCGGGAGCGGATCCTGAGCGTGCTGGGCAACGAGGACGCCTCCCGGGAGGAGGTGCTGGAGGTGATCGAGATCCTCCGGGAGCTCGGGGCGATCGACTACGCCCGGGAGCGGGCGCGGGAGTACGCGGAGGCCGCTAAGGAGGCCCTGAGCCGGCTGCCGGAGAACGAGCACCGAGAGTTCCTCGAGGCGGTGGCGAACTTCGTGGTCGAGCGCGAGTTCTAGGGAGTGTCCGGCGTTGCCTCTACCCAGGTTTTTCCTGGAGGTAAGCGAGGAGGAGCTCGAGGACGGGCTCCCGGACGAGGAGTTCATACTGACGGACGAGGAGCACCGGATCGTCGTGCGCTCGCGGGAGCTGGCCCGACGCCTGCTCGAGGAGCTGGAGGAACCGGTCGTCTGCCGCAAGGTCGTGTACGAGGAGGCGAGGGCCGCGTTCGACGCCCTGGAGGCCCGCGTCACCCGGCACGTGATCATCGAGCCGCCGGACCGGAAATCGCTGGTGTTCCTGCGGCCCGGGGAGCGGGTGTACCAGGTCCCGGTGGAGGGGTACGTGGTCACCCCGATCGCCGACGTGGGGGATCGGCTCCGGAAGGGGGATCCGCTGGCCGCGATTACGACGCGACGGGGCAACGTTCGGTACGTGGAGGCCCCGCACCCCTGCCTGGTGGTGTACGTGTGTGAGCAGGAGGCGGTCCGAGCGCAGCGCCGGCCGAACTACGAGTACTACATCGTCCCGGTGGAGGAGTGACGCGCGCCGGGCGCTCCGGGCGGCGCTCAGACGCGTGCTCCACGGGTCGCTGCCTCGGGAGGTGGGGGTGGACGTCCGCGAGGTTCGGCCCGGGCTGAGACGGCGCGACGTCCGGTACGTGCGGGCGGAGCTGGTCGTCCACAAGGAGTCGCTCAAGGGCACCTTGATCGGTCGCGGCGGCCGCACGGTGCGGAGAATCGGGGTGGAGGCGCGCAGGAGGCTGGAGCGGTGGTGGGGTCGCCGGGTGTTCCTGGACCTGACCGTGGTGGTGGATCCGGAGCGCGCTCCGGCGAATCGGTGGTTCAAAATTCGGAAACGGGATGACGTTTTCGAGTGTCCCGCCTTCAAACACCCGCAGCACGTGCGCGCCCGGAACGTGCGCGTGCGGGGCAACGCCAGAATCGCGGCATTCACGGAGCTCTCGCGGTCCACCGTGCACGGTGGTGCGATGGTTTCCAACTTCAGCCGGGTCGTCGGCTCGGTGTTGCACAGGCGGGTGAGCGTGTCGGCCCACTGCACCATCCGGGACGCGGAGCTGGGCCCGGTGACATTCGTCGGTGATGGGGCGCGGGTGGAGGCGTCCCGGGTGGGTGAGCGCTGCTTCGTGGGAATGAACGCCTCCGTGCGCGGGGCGCGCGTGGGTCGCTGGTCGGTGATCGGGGCGGGGGCGCGGGTGGAGGAAGACGTGCCGGAGCGGTCCCTCGTGATTGGGGGTAAGGTGGTGGATCGCCTGGACTTCTACGAGCTGGTGCTGGAGTCGGACCGGGCGGTGCTGAGGGTGAACGGTCGGGTAAAGGAGCGGGTGAGGGTCGGGCGCGGGGAGGAGGTCAGCGTTCGATACTTGGAGGACGAGAACGAGCTGACGTTGGGTGGGGGGTCCGGCAAGGAGCTGTGCAGGGCTCGTAGGGGTAGGGAGGGGTGGAGGGTCAGGGGGAGGGGGTTCGAGCGGGAGGGTCGGTCGGTGCACTGGTACGTGGGAAGGAGGCGGGGCCTGCTCGCCTAGACGCCGAGCTCCTCCCTGATCTCTCGCACCAGCTCGGAGACGCTGATGTCGGTGAGGCTCTCCAGCACGAACCGGGCGTTGTTGCGGTCGTTCACGAGCTTCAGCGGTCCCAGGAACTCGGTGCGGGAGAGGATCTTCTTCAGGACGTCGTTGGCCTCGGGCGTGTCGAACACGTCCCCGTCCACGTACAGGGTGAGTCCGTCGGCGTCCCGGACGGACAGTGATCCGTTGTAAATGCAGGAGCTGGCGCCCTGCTCGACGGGACCTTCCTTCACGATGACGGTCTTCACGGTGCTGCCGTCGCCGAGCCTGACGCGCTCGTCGGAGAGGATGTACTCGCACTCGACGGAGCCCGTCGTCTCCAGCTCCTTGCAGATGACGGCGGAGGCGGACAGTCGGTCCGAGGCCTTGACCTTGCCCGGAGCGACGATGATGCCGGACACGCTCACGTTGCTGGCCAGCGAGGCGTCGGATCCGGCCACGATCGACCCGTCGACTCGCACGCCCGAGCCGAGCTCGACCGAGTCCTGGGAGACGACGTTGCCGGTGATCTCGGCCCCCTCGCAGATCCGGACGCCGTCCTTGGAGATCACGTCGCCCAGTACCTTGACGCCCTTTCCGATCTCCACCTCCTTGGCGACGATGGTGCCGTGGATGCGCGAGTTGTCCCGGATGCTCACGCTCTCCTTGATGAGGATGGGCTCCTCCTCGTGCATCGACTGGATGGAGGAGCCCTTGCCCACGACGAGGCTGCCGTTGACGCGCGCCACGGCCATCTCGGTGCCGGCGGGGATGAGGAGCTGCTCGCCCTCCTCGTACCGCTTGATCTGGGTGGTGAGCTGGGAGACCTTCTTCTTGAGTTTCTCGATCTCCTCGTCCTTCCGCTTGAGCTCCCGGCGTAGCTTCTTGACCTGCTTCCGGGACTTCCGGAGCTTCCGCTCGCGGTCCTTGAGCTTGGAGCTCAGCTCCTTGATCCGCTTCTCCGCCTCCTTCAGCTTGGACTGGAGCCGCTCATTCTCCGAGGAGAGTTGCTCAAGCTGCTTTCGGAGCTCGTCGCGCTCCCGCTTCAGCTCCTCAATCTTGGCCTTGAGCTCCTTGATCCGCTCCTCCGCCTCGGACAGCTCCTCCAGCTTGCGCTCGAGCTTCTCCTTCTCCTCCTTGATCTTCTCGTACTTGTTCTTGAGCTTCTTGACGCTCTTCACCAGCTTCTTGTTCTGCTCCGAGAGGTCCTCCAGCTTGCTCTTGAGCTCCTGCTGCTTCTGAGCGGCCTCCTCGTACTTCTCCCGGTACTCCTCCGCCTTGGACTTGAGCTCCTCGTACTTGGACTTCAGTTCCTCGATCTTCTCCTTCAGGCGCTTGGTGGCCTTGACGTACCGGTCCAGCTCCTCCTCCCGCTCCTTTAGCTCCTCCTTGAGGCGCTTAACCTCCTCTCGGAGCCTGTCGCGCTCTCCGATCGCGCTCTCGGCCTTATCCTTCCACTCCTCCAGCTCGCGTCGGAGTCGCTCGTTCTCCCGCTTCAGCCGCTCCAGATCGCCCGGGGCCGCCTCGGGCTCCTCTTCCTCTTCCTTCTCCCCCTCCGCGGGGGCCGGAGCGGGCTTGACCGCTTCCTCCTCTTCCTCCTCGGCCTCCTCCTCCGCGGCCTCCGGCTTGGGAGGTTTGAGCTTGAGCTTGATCGCGCCGCCCGACTCCTCCCCTCCCTCTCCTTCCTCTCGCTCCTCCCGGCCCTCACCGCCCTTCTCGGGCTTGGGGAGCTTCAGCTTGGGGGCCTCGTCCCCTCCTTCTCCGCCCTCTCCTCCCTCTCCACCAATCGACAGCTTGAGCTTGGGACCCTCCTCGCCCTCGTCCTCCTCCTCGGGCCTTTTGCGGCGGAAGATCATTGGTCGGGGCCCCTTGGCGCTAATTAGCCGAACATGTCCTCCGGCGGGGGTGTGGGCGGGTGTCCGGGGACGACGGCGGGCACAACCGCCTCCGGCTCCTTCTCGATCTCCGCCTTCATCCGGTTCACGAGCTTTTCGTCCTTAATAATTTTAACTATCCTGGGCTGCGGGCGGGCCTCGTTGGGGGAGGGAACGAGGGGGAGGTCCACGATCACGTGATCGTCCTCCTCCAGCTCCCCGGCCAGGCGGGGGTCCACCTCGGCGATGATGGTGGGGCCGCGGTGCAGGCTGACTGTGGCGAGAACCTGCTGGTCTGCGGATACGACCCCCTCATCTGAGGGTCGGATGATCGTCTCCACTTTGCCCAGTTCGTACGGCATCGTGCAGCTCTCCCCTGCCTCTCCTGCGGGAGATGTGCAGTAGGCTCGCCAGCCCGACCGCGTTGACCATCCAATAAGAGATTACCCTGTCAAGTAGGACCGCGGCGGCGCTGATGCCTCGATCGACGCCCAGCGCCGCGTACGCGGAGGCCGCGGAGACCTCGATCGCGCCCAGGCCCCCGGGAAGCAGTGGTAGCGCGCCGACGAGCATGGAGACGGTGAACCCCACCACGATCACGGGCAGGGGCACGGTGCAGCCGAGGGAGGAGAATACGAGGTAGGTGCGGAGGACCTCGCAGGCCCAGATGACGGAGGAGATCGCGGTGCCGCAGGCCAGCGTGCACGGGTCGGAAAGCAGCCGCCGGAAGTTGCGGACGAAGCGTTGGACCCAGCGCTCGATGCGGCGCGCGTCGACCCGGTCGCCCCGTCGGGTTCGGGACAGGAGTCGGGAGAGAAGCGTGCCGAAACGGAGAATTATCCTCTCGTTGGCCATGATCCAGACGGAAAACGTGAGCGCGAGCGTGAGTACCAGCACGCCCGCCGCGAGCAGCTGAGTCATGCGACTTCCGCTTCGGAGCAGCGACGCGAGGCCGAGCAGCAGGAGCGCGACGAGGGGGAAGTAGTCCAGGATCCGGTCTATGACCACGGAGGAGGCCACGTCGCGGGCCCGGCACCCGGTGAGTCGGGCGAGCAGGTAGATGCGCAGGGGCTCGCCCCCGCTGCGGGCGCTGGGGGTCACGTTGTTCACGAGCATCGACGCGTTGTTGATCAGAAAGGTGAGGCGGAAGGGGGCCCGGATGCCGGCCCGTTGGAGCACGAAGTGCCATCGGGCGGCCCAGAGGAGCATGTCGGCGAGCTGGACGAGGGTGGCCAGCGCCAGGATGTACAGGTCCGCCCGTCGGAGCGCGGAGGCGATCTGGCTCGGGTTGAACGACCAGATCATCAGGGCGAGGAGGGCGACGCCGGCGGCCGTGGCCAGCGCCATCTTCCGGTCGAGCTTCCAGAGGCTCACCTGGATTACCCGCCTACCTCTTCCTGAGCACGGCGTAGAAGAACCCGGGCGTGTCCGCTCGGTGGGGTAGGAAGAGCGCGCCGTCCCCGACGGGGCTCGCGGGCTTAAGTACCTCGGTGATCGGTTCCATCCCCAGCTCCTCAATCGCCCGGTGGACGACGAGCTCGTTCTCCTCGCGGGTCAGCGTGCAGGTGGCGTAGAGGAGGCGGCCGCCCGGTCTCAGGACCCGGTGGGCGGCCCGTAGCAGCGAGAACTGGTACGAGGGCAGGCCCAGGCACTCCTCGTAGGTGGCCTCGATCCACAGCTTGGGACGCACGCCCAGGGCGGTGCAGGGTGGGTCCACGATCGCCACGTCGAACCGCTCCCGGAGTTGGCGGCAGACGCGTCGAGCGTCCCCGTGGATCGTTCGGACCCAGTCGATGCCGAGCCGCCGCAGGCGTCGCTCCATTTTCTCCAGCCGGGGCTTGGACCGATCGATGGCGACGATCTTGGAGTCGGAGCCCGTGAGCTGGGCGACGTGTGAGCACTTGCCTCCGGGGGCCGCGCAGAGGTCGATGACGGACTCCCCGGGCTGCGGATTGAGGGCCTCGACGGCGAGGATGGAGGGGAGGCCCTGGGAGTAGATCCAGCCCCGGGCGTGGGCCCGGGTGGCGCGCACCTTGGGGGCTCGGTACACGGGACGATCGACGCGGACGGCGAGTCCTCGATCCCGCTCCTCCATCTCGTCCCCGTCCATCTCGGCCACGCCTAGGGCCACGGGGTGGCCCCGCTCGGAGACGACGACCACTCGATCGCCCCGCCGTACCCCTTCGGCCTTGAGCACCCCGGGGGCGTACAGGTCGGCCCCCACGTACACGCTCTCGGCGGCGAACTTGTCGGCCACCACGACCCGCTCCTCGGGGCGCACCCGGTGGGGTCCTTTCACCTCGATCTCCACGGCGTGCTCGGAGTACGGGGAGGGACGGACGCGGTGGTCCGGTAGCTCTCGGGACAGGAGCTCCAGGACGTCCTCCGGGTCCGCCTTCAGCGTGTTCACGCGGAGCGTGTACCAGCGAACGGGTGCGGTGAGGGCGGCGAGGAGGGTCGGGTAGTCGGGGGTTCGGGAGCGGAGGAGGTTCGCCAGTCGGGGATCGTCCAGGTCGGGGCGGGCGAAGGGGTGGGCTCCTCGGCTCGGGTGGATATCATCACCCCGTCGGGTGAAGGCCGTGCTCGTCATCGGAGTGCGGGGTCAGAACTCGATGATCTCGACCGTCCGCTCGTCGGGGTCCAGGAGGGCCGCGGTGCGGCGGCCGGTCACGTACCCGCAGGCCTCGCCCGGGTTCACGACGAGGGTGTCGCCGACTCGGCGCTCCTCGGGCTCGTGGGTGTGACCGTAGACGACCACGTCGTACTGGCCGGAGTGGGCGAGGGCTTCGACGATGGCCTCCTCGGTCCCGTGCACCATGGCGACCTTCAGTCCCAGGACCTCGCCCGTGAAGACCTCGCCGACCAGGTTGAATCCTACCTCCTCCGCCTTCTCGCGGAGGAAATCGCGCTCCCCGTCGTTGTTTCCGAAAACGCCTATAAATTCCTCGCAGTCGATTTTAGCGAGCTCGGGGAGCGTGAAGGGTGCGACGTAGTCGCCTGCGTGCAGCACAACCTCGACGCCCTCGTCGTTCATGCGGTCCGCCAGCTCGCGCACGGCCCGCAAGTTGTCGTGGGTGTCCGAGATCAGCCCGATCAACGCTTCAACCCCCGCCAGGGGGTGAGAGGGGTTAACGTCCGCGTTCGGTCGCATCTCGTCCGTGAATCCGCGTCGCGTGATGAGGCAGGTCGTCCGGGCCTCCCTCAAGCCGGTATATAAGATGTACGAGAGGTTGTTGGAGCGGAGGGTGCGTCGGGGTAAGGTGCCCGAGCACGTGGGCATCATCATGGATGGAAACCGCAGGTTCGCCCGTGAGCTGGGGTTGAGACCCTGGGAGGGGCACCGGTACGGTGCGGATAAGCTGGAGCAGGTGCTGGACTGGTGCTTCGACATTGGGGTAAGGATCGTCACGGTTTACGCGCTCTCCACGGAGAACCTGAACCGACCGAAGGAGGAGCTGCGCCACCTCTTCGACCTGATGGAGGAGCGGTTCCGGGAGCTGGCCCGGAGCGAGCGGATCCACCGGCGTCGGGTCGCCGTGCGGGCGATGGGTCGGTTGCACCTGCTGCCGCGTCGGGTGCGGGAGGCGATTCGGGAGGCGGAGGAGGCGACGCGGGAGTACTCGGAGCGGTTCCTGAACGTGGCGGTGGCGTACGGGGGCCGTCAGGAGATCATCGACGCGGTGCGAGAGATCGCCCAAGACGTTAAATCGGGCCGGCTCGATCCCCGCAGCATAGACGAGGAGACGTTCCGCGAGTACGTCTACGTGGGCGACCTGCCCGATCCGGAGCTCATCATCCGGACGAGCGGTGAGGAGCGGTTGAGTAACTTCCTCCTGTGGTACTCCGCGTACTCCGAGCTGTACTTCGTGGACGTGTACTGGCCGGAGTTTCGCAAGATCGATCTGCTCCGGGCGATCCGGGAGTTCCAGAAGCGGGAGCGAAGGTTCGGTAGATGACGGCCGGGGGTGCGCGGCGGATGGTGGAGGACCTGCTCGGGGTGGAACCCCAGACGGACGGGCAGAAGGAGCTGTACGAGGCCCTGCTGGACGAGGAGAACGAGATCGTGGCCGCGTTCGGGCCGACGGGAACGGGTAAGACGCTCTTCTGCGCCGCGTACGGCGTGAAGGCGGTGATGG
>JBDOKE010000039.1:0-4681 GCA_039833815.1 Methanobacteriota archaeon
GGGGGCGGGCCACCGGTCCCTCGGCGGCCCGATCGCAGCGTCACTCCGACCTCCGGATCCGCTCGATCTCCTCCAGGATCTCGTCCACGGAGAGGTCGACGCCGACCAGGTACCCGCGCCGGTCCAGCTCGCGGAGGATGCGGTCCCGCTCCTTCTCGTCGTGTACCACCACGCAGTAGGAGTGCACGTTCTCGGAGATGGCGTACACGCGCTCGAGCGCGCGGCGGAAGCTCGGCTCCCGCTCGAGCCGCTCCACGAAGCGGAGCACCTCCCGCATGTCGGTGATGAGCACCTCACGGCGGATGGGGGTGCGGAGGGGCGGGGTGTAGTACTCGACGCACTGGACGACGCCCCCGTACCCCACGATGATGGACATGACGTCGCGGATCTCGTCGACCGCGTGGCGGACGGTGATGCGGAGCTGGAGGGGGGAGAGCGCGGCCCGGACGATGTGTCGGGAGGCGCAGTCGTGGATGAAGACGACCTCGTCGGCCCCCGCGCGCCGTAGCAGCCGCTCGCCCTCCCGGGTGTGCGCGACGGCGGTGACGTGAAGGTCGGGGTTGAGGTTCCGGGCGAGCAGCGTGACGAACACGTTCGTGCGGTCGTCGCCCGTGGCGACGACGAGGGCCCGGGCCCGCTCCACGTTCGCCTCCCGCAGCGTCTCCTCCTGGGTCGCGTCCCCCTGGATCGCCGGCAGCCCGCGGCCGATGGCCGACTCGCAGGCCTCCCGGTCCCGGTCGATCACCACGACCTCGAACCGGTACCGCTCGGTCGCGAGCCGGGCGACCCTCCGTCCCGTTCGGCCGTACCCGCAGACGATGAGGTGGCCCTTCGCCCGCTGCACGCGCCTCTTCAGCTCGTCCTCCCGGATCGCCATGGAGAGCTCCCCGTGGAGCAGGAGTTGGGCGAGGTCGGCGAGGACGTACGAGGCCAGGCCGATGCCGGAGAACATGAGGACGACGCTGAGGACGCGACCGACCCCGGTGACCGGGGTCACGTCCCCGTACCCGACCGTGGTGATCGTGGCGGCGGTGAAGTAGAGGGCGGTGAGGAGGGGCCACCGCTCCAGGAGGTGGAAGGCCACCGTGCCCGCGAGGAGGATGGCGGCCAGGAGTATCAGCGCCCGACGCACCACGGGCGTCCACAGCGCCCGGAGCACCGTCCTCAGGGGCGCGAGCACGGGCCGGTTCCCCCGCGATCGGGCCCGCTTCCGTCTGATTACAATGGGAAGGGGGCGCCCTCACTGGGGCCGGGGAGGGTGGACCGGGAATTGTTATGAATTCCGTAACGATTCTCGCTGGTGCGGGGGCCGGGATTTGAACCCGGGACGGCCCTACGGCCACGGGATCTTAAGTCCCGCCCCTTCGACCAGGCTCGGGCGCCCCCGCGCGCTCCGGTCCGGTGCCGGGGAACTCGAGTTAAATTGATTGCCGTTGCGAGCGGCCGGCCCGCTCCCCGAGCCGGGTGTGCTCGGCGAGCCGCTCGAGGACGTCCCAGTTCCCGTCGAGTAAGGGGCGGCCGACGGAGACGGCGGTGGCGCCGGCCTCGAACATGCGGTCGACGTCCTCGGGCGTACGCACGGAGTTGTTGCCGATGACCTCGACGTCCAGGCGGGCGGCCTGGCGGACGTAGCGGAGGTCGTAGGTGGGCTCGCCGGGCTTCATCGCGTCCACGTGGAGGATGTCCACGGGCGCGTCGCGGAGCTCCCGGAGGGCGTCGCGGTAGCCGGGGTGGGGCCCGCGGAGCTTGACGGAGACGCGCACGTCGTGCTCGGCGACGGCCTCGACGAGCTCGGCGAGCCGCTCGGGCTCCTCGAGGAGGGCCTCGCCGGCGCCGGCCTCGACGAGCTCGGGCTGCCGGCAGTGGGCGTTCACCTCGAGGACGTCGACGGTCTCGGCGAGGTCACCGGCGAGCTCGGCGGCCGCCCGAGGGTCGGTGAGTCGGACGTTGACGGCGACGGGGACGCTCACGTCGACGCGGGAGAGCTCGTCGGGGAGGCGGTCGGGTGGTAGGGCGAACTCGGGGCGGCGTCGGGCGACGCGGCGGGAGGCGCGGTAGGTGGGCTCGTCGCCGGGGTAGCCGCCGAGGAAGACCATGCCGGCGCCGTGCCGCTCGGCGCGGGCGGCGAACTCGGGGTCGGTGTGGCCGGACATGGGAGCGTTGAAGACGAGGGTGGGGCAGCCGAGCTCGCGCCAGAGGTCCGCCTCGGGCCGGCAAACGCTCGTCACGGCTCGGCTAACCCTCTTCTCCTCATCGGGCGCCTAGCATCTCGAGGATCTCGGCCCGGATTTTAACGAACTCGGGGTCGGTACGGTCGCGGGGGCGGGGGAGGTCGATCTCGACGATGTCCACGATCTCGGCGGGGCGTTGGGAGAGGACCATCACGCGGTCGGCGAGGAAGACGGCCTCCTCGACGTTGTGGGTGACGAGCAGGATGGTCTGCCCGGTCTTCTGCCAGATCTTGAGGAGCTCCTCCTGGAGCTGATTGCGCGTCTGGGCGTCGACGGCGGCGAAGGGCTCGTCCATGAGGAGGATCTTCGGGTTGGCGGCGAGGGCGCGGGCGATGGCGACGCGCTGCTTCATGCCGCCGGAGAGCTGCCGAGGGTACGCGTCCTCGAAGCCCTCGAGCCCGGGGACGACCTTAAGGCACCAGCGGGCGATGCGCTCGGCCTCCTCGCGGTCCTCCCCCTGCATGAGGGGCGGGAACATGACGTTCTCGAGGACGGTCTTCCAGGGGAAGATGGCGTACTCCTGGAAGACCATGGCCCGATCCGGGCCGGGCCCCGTGACCTCCTCCCCGTCCACGAGGACGCGGCCCTCGTCGTAGTCCTCGAGCCCGGCGATGATCCGGAGCAGCGTGGTCTTGCCGCACCCGCTGGGCCCGACGATCGCGAAGAACTCGCCCTTCGCGACCTCGAAGGTGAGCCCGTTGAGGACGAGGAGATCATCGTAGCGCTTTCGAAGGTCCTCCACCTTCAGGATCACCGCCATCGCAGCAGCCTCCCTTCCAGCGCTCTGAAGCCACGGTCCATGAGGAGGCCGAGCAGGCCGATCGTGAGCATGCCGGCGATGACCTCGTCCGTGGCGAGGATGCGCTGGGACTCGATGATCATGTAGCCGAGGCCGGACTTGGCCGCGATCATCTCCGCCGCGACCACGCACATCCAGCCGATGCCGAGCCCCACGCGGAGCCCGGTGAGGATGCTGGGCATCGCGCCCGGGACAAGCACGTGGCGGATGAGGGCGGCGTCGTCCGCGCCCAGGTTGAGCGCCGCCTCGATGTACACGCGGTCGACGTTGCGGATCCCGGAGACGGTGTTCAGGAAGATGGGGAAGAACGCGCCGATGAAGATGATGAAGAAGGCGGCCGGGTCGCCGATCCCGAACCAGAGGATGGCCAGCGGGATCCACGCGATGGGCGGGATCGGTCGGAGAAGCTCGATCACCACGTCCAACGCGGCCCGCGCCGTGCGGAACGCGCCCACGAGGATCCCGACGCCCACCCCCAGCACCGCGGCGACGGAGTACCCGACGAGCACGCGATACAGGCTCGTCGCCGCGTTCCTCAGCACCTCCCCCGGCTTGCTCACGAACACCAGGAAGACCTGAGAGGGCGGCGGGAGGAGGACCGGGTTCACGAGGGCCAGCCGGCTCACCAGCTCCCAGACGCCGACGAGGGCCGCCGGGACCCCAACCCTCAGCGCCAGCTCGACGCGCCGATCCCGCTCCCTCAGGATCGACGCGCACCCCCCTACGCCAGCTGCCGGAGCAGCTTCAGGTCGATGAAGTCCGACCAGTCCGGCTCCCGCTTGATGTACCCCAGCCGCTTCAGGAACCGGGCGAACATCTTCACGCTGTCCACGTTCACATCCACGGTGAACTTAATGTGCTTCATGGCCTCCCGCTCCACGTCCGGGGACGTCTTCAGCCACTTCGCCGCGATCCGCGCCGCCTCGTCCGGGTGCTGGTGGATGTACCGCGTCGCCAGCACGTGCGCCCGCAGCACCTTCTTCGCCACGTCCGGGTACCGCCGCATGAAGTCCTTCCGCATGACCAGCACGCAGCACTGGTGCCCCGACCAGATCCTACCCGTGTCCATCAGCCGCACGCCGAACCCCTTCTTCTCCGCCAGCGTCGGACCCGGCTCCGGCTCGATGAACGCATCGATCCGCTTGGCCCCCAGCGCGTTCACCGCGTCCGCCGTCTTCATCTCCACGATGTCCACGTCCCGATCCGGGTTCAACCCGGCCCGCCGCAGCGCGACCCGCAGCATGCAGTCCTGAATCGACCCCTTCATCAGCTCCGCCACGCGCTTACCCTTCAGGTCCCTCAGACCGCGGATCTTGCCCGCCTCATCCTTCCGCACGACGATCGCCGAACCCTCCTGATTCACGCCCGCCACGATCTTGATCGGCACGCCCTTACAGTACGCCGTAATCGCCGGCACGCAGCCGATGTACGCCACGTCGATCTTACCAGCCGCCAGCGCCTGCGTCTCCGGCGGACCCGCCTTGAACTCGTAGACCTCGACCTTCAACCCCTCCCGCTCCAACATCTTCTTCTCCATCGCCACGAACAGCGCCGTGTGGTGATCGCTGGGCTGGTACCCGATCCGGACCACGTTCGCCCGCTGCTGGTAGTAATAGTACCCCAGCGAGCCCCCGATCGCGGCCACGATCGC
>JBDOKE010000040.1:0-7318 GCA_039833815.1 Methanobacteriota archaeon
GTCACGAGCTCGCGCCCGATGACGACCACCTCGATGGTCTGGTTGAAGTGTCCAACGGGCCCCGTCTCCAGCTGGCCGTGCTCGCCGTACGTCTTGAACCCCACGATCGGGACCTCGTCCCCCACGACCTCGCGGATCGCGTCGTACTGCTCCTCGCAGTCGCGGTGCGCGCAGTCGAAGACGAGGACCAGGGCCACCCCCTCGGGGTCGTCGATGCCGGCCCGGTACATCGCGCGCTCGGTGACCTCCCGGGCCGTCTCCGCCATTCCCTCGCGGGTGGGCTTGAGCCGGATGAGCGTGCCCGAGGCGGGCGGTCGCGAGTGGAACCTCATGGAGCCGTCCTCCTCGGCCATGGCGGGTTCCCGGACGACGATCTGGCCGCCGAAGATCTCCCAGCCGAGCGGGTTCCACATGAACACCTCGTCGTCCAATCGCTCGACCGAAACGCCCACCGCGTCGGCGTAGTACTCGGCGGCGGGCTCCCCGTCGAACTCGAGGATGCGGCGCTCCTCCGGCCTTGACTCCGTGATGGGGAACCGGTCCTCCCGCACGGGCTCGAACCCGCAGTCCAGGGAGCCTCCGAACTTGAGCGACGTGACCCCGAACGCCACCACGGCCGAGTTCTCCGGGCACAGCTTACCATCCTCGAGGGTGTAGGTGCGCTCGAGCCGCAGGTCGTCGCCCGCGGCCCCGCCGTACACCTCGAGCAGGTGGAGCCGGTGGACGACCTCGCCGATCCCGTCCATGTAGTAGTCGATTGAGGGGAAGAGCCCGTCGACGAGCTCGATCATGAGGTAGGGGAGCGCGCGGACGGGTCGGCCCGCCATCAGGCTGCGGAGCAGCGCGTTGAAGGTGATGTCCAGGCACGGGCCCGGGTTGCGCAGCTTCTCGATCGCCTCCATGACGAAGCGGCGACCCACCTCGCGGGCGCTCTTCGGGTCCTCGCTGTCGAAGGTGATCCGGTGCGTCTCCAGGACCATGTAGGGGCTCCGGACGAGCGCGACCACCACCTCGCCCTGCGTGTAACCGTCCGGGGTGAGCTCGCCCGCGGTGGAGCAGCCCAGGCTGCGGCACTCGTCGGGGAGCTGCTCGAGCGCCGCCTCGATCTCGTCCGCGTGTCGTGGGGAGAAGAAGACCAGGGCCAGGTTCGGGTCCCCGGAGAGCTGGTCCAGGGCGTCCTCGACCGCGGCGTGCGGGTCCTTCCCGTGGCTGACACCGACCTCGATCGTCGTTCCGCCGAGCATGGGAGGCTCCCCTTGATAGACCGGTGAGTTACGCGGGAGGGTTAATAACGGCGTTACCAGGTGGTTCGCGTTTAGCTCCCGTGAATTCCAGGTTGGGGTGACGGGCCTTGGAGGTGGGGCGGCTGGTGTACGAGGGGAAGGCGAAGAGTCTCTACGAGCACCCGGAGGAGGACGACCTGTTGGTGATGGAGTTCCGGGACGACATCACGGCCTTTGACATGGAGAAGGTGGATCGGGTGGAGGGGAAGGGCGTCTGCAACTGCTTGATCTCGGCCCGACTGTTCGAGGTGCTGGAGGATGAGGGTGTGCCGACGCACTACGTGGAGCTGGTCGACGAGCGGCGGATGGTTGTGGAGCGGCTGGACATGTTCAAGCTGGAGGTGATCTGCCGGAACATCGCGACGGGGAGCCTCGTGAGGCGTCTGCCGTTCGAGGAGGGTGAGGAGCTGGATCCGCCGATCGTGGAGTTCGACTACAAGAGCGACGAGTACGGGGACCCGATGGTGAATCTGGATCACATCCGGGCGCTGGGGCTGGCGTCCGAGGAGGAGGTGGAGCGGATGCGGGAGCTGACGCTGCGGGTGAACGAGGTGCTGTCGGGGTTCCTGGAGGAGCGGGGGATCCTGCTGGTCGATTTCAAGCTGGAGTTCGGGGTGAACCCGGACGGGGAGATCGTCGTGGGGGACGAGATCAGCCCGGACACGTGTCGGTTCTGGGACGCGGAAACGCGGGAGAGTCTGGACAAGGACATCTTCCGGGAGGATAAAGGGGACGTCCTGGCGGGGTACCTGGAGGCGGCGAGGCGCATCCTGGAGGGGGACGAGGAGAAGCTCGCGATGCTGCCGGGGTGAGGGGATTGGTCACGGTCGAGGTGCGGGTGAGTCTGAAGCCGAAGGCGCTGGACCCGGAGGGGGAGACGGTGAAGCGGGCGCTGCACCGGCTGGGGTACGAGGAGGTCAGCGACGTGCGGACGGCGAAGGTCTACCGGATCGAGCTGGACGTGGACGACGAGGACGAGGCCGTGGAGCTGGTGGACGAGATGTGCCGGCGGCTGCTGGCGAACCCGGTGGTCGAGGACTACGAGATCGAGGTGGTGGAGTGACGCCCCCTCGGCGTACTTGGGACTCGTCACCCGCTCGGCCCCGTGGGTCCTCGTCATCGGGGGGTCTCCGGTTGGTCCGCGTCGCGGTCCTCCGGTTCCCGGGCACCAACTGCGACCTTGAGATGGCCTGGGCCGTGGAGCGAGCGGGCGCGGAGGCGGAGTTCGTATGGCACGAGGACGGGGGACTGGCCGAGTACGACGCGGTCATCATCCCTGGCGGGTTCACCTACGGGGACTACGTGCGGGCCGGGGCTATCGCCGCGCGGTCCCCGATTATGGAGGAGGTGCGGGAGTTCGCGGAGGAGGGGCGCCCGGTGCTGGGCGTGTGTAACGGGATGCAGATCCTGGCGGAGGCGGGACTGATCCCCGGCACGTTGACGGTCAACCGGGGCAACCGGTTCATTTGCGACTGGGTGCACCTCCGGGTGGAGCGTGCGGACACGCCGTTCACGGGTCGGTACCGGGAGGGTGAGGTGCTTCGGATCCCGATCGCGCACGCGGAGGGGCGGTACTACGTGGAGGATCCGGACCGGGTGGAGGATCGAGTTGTGTTCCGATTCTGCGGGCCGGGGGGCGAGGTGGAGGACCGGTACAACCCGAACGGCTCAGTCCGGGGCATCACCGGGGTGGTGAACGGGGAGGGCAACGTGCTGGGAATGATGCCGCACCCGGAGCGGGCCGCGCACCGGCTCCAGGGCTCCGACGACGGGCTGCGGCTGTTTCAGTCGCTGGTGGAGTGGTGCCGCGGGTAGTCACGGTCCGAGAGCCAGCGAAGGAGCCATCCGGACGCCCACTCCACGTACTCGCGCACCTGCTCCCGGTCCCACGGGTCGACCCGGGCGGCCGAGCGCACGAGCCGGCGCCGCGCGGCGGAGACCTCCTCGTCGTCCACCCGGGGTTCCGGGACCCGGGGCTCCCGTCCCAGCCTCCTCAGCGCCAGGTTCACCGGGGCGGTGATGAGCGCGTTCTCCAGGTCCAGGAGCGGGTCTCCCGTCCGCCGCCACTCGGACCCCTCCCGGCGGGCCAGCTCGATCCGATCCTCGCCCACCTCCGGGAGCCGGCGCAGGACCAGCTCCTCCGCCCCCACCTCCAGGGGGAGGAGGACCGAGCGCGCGGCGCCGGCCGGGGCCCGGAGCCCGCTCGGGAACAGCCCCATCCGGTGCTGGAAGATGTGGGCGAACTCGTGCGCCAGGCCGGCCCGTAGGAACCGTTGAGAGCCGTAGGCTGGTCCCACGATCACGTGGTACTCGAACTCGTCGACGCGGACGGCCAGGGCGCCCGCGTTGCCGAAGAGCGCGTGGAGCACCTCCTCCGCCACGTGATCGCTGACCCGGTGCGCCACCCACCGGGCGTACTCCCTCGGCTCCTCGACCGTGCCCAGACCCAGCTCCTCGACGCCGACGGTCTCCCGGAGGAAGGGCGTTAGGTCCCTCAGGGCGGAGAGCACCCGGCGCTCCATCGACCTCGGGAACAGGACCGTCACGCGCACCTTCTCTCCCGTCAAGGCTCCGCCAGCACCTTGCGGGCCATCCTGGACAGCCTCATCTGGTGACCCCAGGCTCCCTCCGCCTTCCCCTCCCGCGTCCACCGGCCCAGCACCCGCCGGATCTCCGGGTCCAGCGGGGCGGGATCCGCGTTCTCCAGCGGCGTCCCCGGCAGCGGCATGAAGTAGTGCAGGCGCACCTCACCACCCCTTCGAATGATCCACTCCGCCAGCCGCACGGACTCCCACTGGTCCTCCCTCGTCTCCCCCGGCAGGCCGAAGATGAAGTCGACGACCGGCGTGAGGCCCTGCTCCAAGCACGCGTCCACGGCCCGGCGCACGTCCTCCACCGTATGCCCCCGGTTGATTCGGCGGAGCACGCGCTCGCTGCCGGACTGCGCCCCCATGTTCACCCGCTCGTTGTCCGCGTAGTGGGCGATGAGCTCGGCCCCGTCGGCGCGGACCAGCGAGTCCGGCCGCACCTCGGCCGGGAAGCTGCCGAAGTAGACCCGCTCGAGCCCGTCGATGGACCGGAGCTCACGGAGCAGCCGCTCCACCTTCTCCGGCCGCGGCCGGACGCCGTCCGGGGAGCCGTAGGCCAGGGCGTCCGGGGCGACGAAGCGGGCGAACGCGTGCCCGCGCTCGACCCCCCGACGGACCCACCGGACGACGTCCTCGATCGGCCGGTGCCGGGGCCTCCGTCCGAAGAGGCGGCTGACCTGGCAGAACGCGCAGCCCCAGGGGCACCCGCGCGTGATCTCGATGGGGCAGAAGAGGCGGAATTCCTCGGAGTACGGTGGGTACCGCTCCAGCCGCTCGACGCGGGGTGCGGGCTCGGGCCTCCCCTCCCCCCGGTACACGCCCGGACGCTCCTCCGGCAGCCGACCCCGGACGAGCTCCCGCAGTACCTCCGGGACCACCCGCTCCCCCTCACCGATCAGGACGAGGTCGAACCCGCGCTTCAGGCACTGGTCGGGGCGCGCGGAGGGGTGGGGGCCGCCGGCGACCGTGATCACGTCCTCCGGAAGCCGCTCCACCAGCTTGAACACCTCGGCGGCCATGAAGGTGTTGAACGAGCAGACGAGCACGTCACCTTCGCGCGGCCTCGGGCGCTTGGAGACCCGGATGTGGGGGAGCAGTTCCGGCGCCTCTACCTCGATCGCGCCGAGCACGTGGGCGAGGCTGTACCGGTTCTTGGGGTGCAGGAGGAACCACACGGTCCTCAAGGCCGGTCGGGACCCCCGGGGAAGACCTCGAGCCGGGCCTCCCCGTCCTCCACGCGGATCCGGGCGTCGACGAACGGGTCGTCGATGACGTAGCGCAGCAGGGTGGCCCCGAAGGCGGTGAGCTCCAGCCGGAGGAACTCACCGTCCACGAGCACGCCGAAGACTCCCCGGGCGTTCACGGCCGGGCGGTACGCGCCGTCCGGGGCGTCCGCCGAGCCGATGCGGACGCTGCGTCGCGGTCTTCCCGGGTCGAGTCGGTAGCGCTCGCGGGCCCGGTCGGCGGCCTCCCCGTACGAGTGGGCGCGGCGGAAGAGGCGGTCGGCGGTCCGGGCGGGCACGCCGGCGGTGGAGAGTCGGGCGACGAACCAGTCGCGCTCGTACATGCGGTGGGGGCTCTGACCCGGGGGCACGAGGTCCTGGGCGATCCACTCCAGGGCGGTTCGGGCGAGCTCTTCCGAGGTGATGCGGCACTCCAGGTTGGCGAGGGCGAGTCGAGTGAGCACGGAGCCGTATCCGGCGCGGCGGAGGGCGCCCCAGAGCTGCCGCTCGTCGCGGAAGGGTCGGCCGCGGAGTAGCTCTCGGGCGGCTATGGTGTTCACGTGCGCGACGCTACAAATGCGATCCGGGCCCGCCGAGTTGACGGTACGAACGAGTCGCTCCCGCCGGGCGATGGGGGGACGCTCCCGGGACAGGTAACGTTTCAGCCTTCTGAACGTTTCGTCCGGGAGGTGGCGGCGGAGCCCGTCCAGGGCGTCGGGCGAGTAGTCGGCGCGGCGGAGGGCGGCCCGAATCCGGCGGCCCGAGTGTCCGGGCAGTTCCGGCACGATCTTGAGCTCCACGTCCGTCCCCAGCCGCCGGTTGACCAGCTCCACGGCGGCCAGCCATCGGACGAGGTTCCTAGCTGGCACGGTCTTGGGGATGGAGAAGAGGTCGCCGCGGTTCAGGACCCGCTCGGCGTGCCGTCGGACCTTCTCCAGGTCCCGCCGAGGCCCGGCGTCCAGGATGACGTCCACGCCGGCCTCGACCATGGTGGCGACGCGCACGGGGACCGTGTAGGCCAGGGGGAAGCGCTGGTGGTACCCGCGTACCGGTCGCACGTCGTCGGCGCCGAGCTCGAGGACGATCTCGGCGCGGAGCTCGTACGGGAGGAGGGGCGGGGTGTGGTGGGCGGTGTAGTCCGCGTTGAGGAAGACGACGACCTCCTCCCCAAGCTCGGCGGCGCGCTCGAGGAGGTAGGCGTGCCCGCGGTGGGGCGGGTCGAAGTCCGCGGCGATGCCTACGACGGTCAATCGCGCACCCTCCGGACCTCTTCGATCCACATGAGGGGGTACTCCAGCTCCTCCACGTACTCCAGGCGGGCTACGGCCTCCCAGTCCCCGCACCGGGTGACGAGCCGGACGCGGAGGTTGCGCCCGGAGACCTCGGTGTATCCGCCGTAGTTCTCGGTGTCCCGCTCGCTCACGTCGATATCGACGCTGACCCGCTCGACGCAGGGTTGGAGCTCGGCGGCGCGCTCGATGCATCGGGCCACGTCCCTCGCGGTCTCGGGGGAGACGGGCGTACCGGAGAATTGATGATAGATGGCGCCTAGGGTAACTCCGGCCTCAAAGATGGCCCGCTCCCGGTCGCTGAGTTCCTTGAAGTGCCTCAAGTGGGGGTTCCCCCGGTTGAAGCTGTCGTTTGAGGAGCTGGAGGAGGAGTCGGAGGAGAAGGGTGAGGAGCTCGCCGAGATCATCTACCGGAAGGGTTGGGACTCGCTGGAGGAGCTAATTGAGACGCTGGAGAGCTTGGGGATGGAGGGCGTGGACATCGAGGTGGAGAAGGAGGGGGGTGAGGTGCGGGAGATCGTGGTACGGGTGGACGAAACGGTGACCTCCGACTTCTACGAGGAGAACCCGGACGTGGAGGTGGAAGACCCGGCGTGCCGGTTCGAGGCGGCGCTCTTCCGGAGGCTGGCGGAGCTGTACTACGACGTGGATATGGAGGTGGAAGAGGAGCGGTGCCGTATGTCCGGGGACGACCACTGCGAGTTCCGGATTCGGCCCAAGTCCTAAATGGACACTCCCAGCTCCCGGGCCGCGATCCTCACGTCCTTATCCCCGCGGCCGGAGAGGTTGACGACCACGACGTCGCCTTGGTCCAGCTCGCCCTGATCTACCAGCTTTTTCACGTAGTACACCGCGTGAGCGGACTCGAGCGCGGGTAGAATGCCCTCCGTCTCATTGAGCATGACGAACCCTCGGAGCGCCTCCTCGTCCGTGAC
>JBDOKE010000041.1:0-1868 GCA_039833815.1 Methanobacteriota archaeon
GGTTCGACGTGTGAGCCGCGTGACCGGGGGTCAGCCGACGCCGGGAGGGCCGGCCCGGCAGTGTTAGCCCCCATCACGTTTCCTGACCGCGATCGACCGTGACCGATCGGCGGTGATTTGGGAGCTCCGTGTGAGGTCCGAGCCCGTCTTGCACTGAGGGTCGTGGCGAGCCTCCCTGGGAGGGGTGGGGCGCCCTCGGGGACTGGAGCTTCACGTTCACCCCGGAGACGGGGGTCGAACGGGGCCGCGGGGTCGGTCCGGGGAAGAGTAGTGAGCGCCTCGGCAGTGTCCTTCGGGTAGTGCGTCCGTGCACCCTCCCTCTCACGGCCAGCGTGAGCTGGTCCCTGCCGGGTGATCGGTGATCAAGGGAATGTCGGCCGTGCTCGGCGCGAGAGGCCGGTTCCCGGTAACGATCGCGGTGCCGTCCGGGTCGTAGGCATCACTCTCCTCTTGTAATTGTGGCTGAAGGAGCGTCCGCGGCGGTCGCGGGTGGCCTCTTCCGGGTAACCGCCCGGACTGGGGTCGGGGGTGCCTAGCAGTTCTCCCGTGCCGGGTAGGTGCATTCCGGCCGCATGCGGTGGGATGCCGCCGGTGCTCTCCGGTAGTGAAGCTAGATGGGCCTCTCACCGCACCTTCCCGGAACTGACG
This sequence comes from Methanobacteriota archaeon, assembly GCA_039833815.1. Classification (GTDB taxonomy): domain Archaea; phylum JAADCQ01; class Methanopyri; order Methanopyrales; family Methanopyraceae; genus Methanopyrus. Next base: position 649 of record JBDOKE010000041.1, read on the forward strand.
AGGGGTGGGGGTCGCCGTTACCTTCCTGCAGGTTGGAGACGACGTGGCGCGGGCGGTTTCCTGGGGTTTCGGCCGGTTCGATCGCTCGGACCCCGCCCCCTTCAACGCTGGAGTCGTGGAAGCTGCCGGATAGAAGCGTGATCGCGCGCCGGTCCCCGGCGTTCGGAGCGTCGGGAATTGTTTTGAACCCTGTAACGATTGCGGCGAGGGGCTCGGGGTGTTCGGCCCGGGCGGACCGCGTGTCACCGAACCCGCCGACCCCCACCCCGACAGGTAGATGAACGGCATGGCTTGCCCGCGCCGGAGGCTTCCTAGAGGTCCCTTGCCTTCCTTGAAACCCGAGCGTTTTGACGCATCGCCTTGAGCCGCGTGCTCGACTGGCTTATCCCGTGGCCGTGTCGGCGGGAAGTCGGGGGCGTCCCGGACGACGGTCGTGCCACTCATGCCCTCACCGCCTCCGATAACCAATGCGGATTTTCGAGGCACCGTGGGGTCGGGTGCTTACCAACGAGGCGGCTTCGAGGACGCGCGGGAAGCCGGAGGGGGACCGCGATCGCCGTCTCCGGAGTCGAGGGGTGGAGTCGCCGATCGGAGGGAACAGCGTCGGGCTGGGCCCCCGGTCCCTCGGGCGCTCTCGAGATGCCTCCGCGTGGACGCGCCAGCGATGGCTCGCCCGCTCGTTACAGCAGGTGCAGTGGCAGCAGCGCCAGCAGCATTAGCGACCACTTGGCCAGCACGATCGCGGCGGATAGGGTAGGGAGCGCGTCGATAACCTGCTTGACCGCGTCGCCGAGCGGTGGCGGTATTAGGCTCGTCACGGACCGCTCTAGCTGGTTCAGCCATTGGTGAGGGATGAGGAGTGGGAGCGTGACGGAGGATGGCAACAGCATCTTCAGCACCGGAAGCACAATTGCGACGAACGCCAGCGCCGGCAGCAGCGTTACGAGGTCAAGCTTGGTGCCCCTGCCCGTGCGCTTGAACACTTGGAATCCGGCCACGACGTCGGGCCGTCCCACGAACCACTTGAGCCCGGCGGCCTCCTCCACCTTGTACGTGAGCAGTCCGAAGCAACGTTCCTCCCTTAACCATCGCGATCAGCTGGACTCCTTTCACCCGCACGCTCACCAGGGGTACGATCGCGCGGATTAGCAGTAGCCGGTCGCGCGGTAGGTCGATGTGGATCACCCGGAACTTGAGGGTCCCGACCTCGGGCACGCTCG
>JBDOKE010000042.1:0-5248 GCA_039833815.1 Methanobacteriota archaeon
CCTGTGCCTCGAGCTGCACCGACGGGGCCTCACCGCCGGGGGCGCGGGCAACGTCAGCGCGTGCCGGGAGGATCGGGTGGCCGTCTCCCCCTCCGGGTTCCGGCTGGCGGACGTGCGGCCGCGGCACGTCACGGTGGTCGACGCCGAGACCGGGGAGCGGGTGGTGGGGACGCGCGAGCCCACCTCGGAGCTACCCATGCACTTATCCGTGTACGAGAGGGTGGGTGAGGGCGTGGTGCTTCACTTCCACTCCCCGTGGGTCACGGAGGCGGCCCACACGCTCCGGGAGGTTAAGGCAACGGAGGACCTGAGAAGGAGCGTGGGCTCGGTCGAGTGGATCGAGTACCGTCCTCCAGGGAGCGAGGAGTTGGCCCGGGCGGTGGGTCGGGTGGCCAGGAAGCCGATGGCGGCCGTGCTGGAGCGGCACGGGGGTCTGGTGGTGGGGGAGGACCCGATGGAGGCGCTCTCCCTCGCCGAGGCGTTGGAGGAGGCGGCACGGTTATCCGTCAAACTTCGTCCTTAACCTGCTCCAGCGTGGCGATCACCTGCAGCAGCACGGGCCTTACGTACTCCGGGGTGTTCTGGTCGTTGACCACCTCCTCCAGCGTGGAGATGGCCGTGCTGGCCCTCACCCCGGGCGACTGTCCCTCCTCCTTCAGCGCCTTGATCGCCTGCTTGGCCGCCCGGCGCACGTTCCTGGGCACCTGATCATCCTGAACAATTCGCTCCTCAAGGAGCGTGCAGCACTGCTCGAACTTCTCCTCATAGTCCGACAAGTCGCCACACCCCCCTCCGGGGGTCGCCGCCCCAGGTAACCTTGAAAAAACTTTTTGGAAGTTACGGCCCCGGGGGCCCTCCGGCGTGAAATCAAAGATTAACCGAGAAGTCGTCGAGGTGCTGATGGACGTGTACGGGCTTACGGAACGGCAAGCTACGGTTTCCGTAATGCGATCCGAGGGGATGTCGTACCGGGAAATCGCGGAGGAACTCGGCATCACAGTCTCCGGGGTTAGGAACCACTTAGAGCAGGCTAGGATGAAGATGAAGGTTGACAATGACTTCGAGATAGCAAGGATCGTAGGGAGGCTCGAAGTTAGCCTGGGTCCGGCGCTGGTAATCGCAATAGTTCCGGTGGATAAGTCGGAGGATGTCATTAACAGACTGATCCAAGAAGGAGAAGGGGTAACGGAGATGACAGGCCGAGGTGGGTACACAGGGGAGGAGCAGTCCGTTCTATTTATCATCACGGAGGACGAAGACAAGGTAAGGGAGATCATCGAGGAGGAGGTGGGAGACCGGGTCCCCATGTTCATCATGCGAACGCCGTACGCCGCGCTCGCCCCGTAGGGGGAGCGTGGACCGGGATGAGCATCCGCCGGACCGACCTGAACCGGATGGCCGAGAAGCTGCTCGCCGGGTACAAGATGCTCGGCATCCACTGCCCGGACTGCAGGGCGCCGCTCTTCCAGCACCCCAAGACCAAGCGGGTCGTGTGCCCCGTCTGCGGGGCCAAGTTCGAGGTGGTCAAGGGCAAGCTGACGATGGTCGAGCGGGGTCGGCGGGAGGAGGCCGAATCGGGGTCGGTCGAGGGCACGGAACCCGGATCCGGACCGGAGGAAGCGGGTGAGGTCGAGGAGGCGTCGGAGGAGGAGGAAGGCGCCGCCGAGGAGGCGGAAGAGGGCGAAGGTGAGGAGGAGGACGAGGAGGGGGAGGAAGGCGAGGACGAGGGGGAGGAGGGGGAGGAGACCGCCGTCGAGGAGGGCGAGCCCCGGGTGCGACCGGTCGAGTCTGAGGAGGAGCTCCGGGAGGTCGTCATGTCCGTGGTCCGAGCTTGGCTGGACCGGGCCGTCAGGACCGAGGACCCGGAGGAGGCCCTGCGGGACCTGAAGGTTGCCGAGCGGGCGCTCAAGCTCCTCCGACTCCTGTAGGGTGGCCTTCGTAGGGGTGGTTAACCGGCAGTTCTGCGAGCTCTACCCGGACGGGTCCGCGTGCTCGGTGCAGTTCTACGATCCGGAGGACCAACCCGGCAGGGTGATCCCGTACGTCCGAGAGGGCCCCGGTCGCGTCCTGCCACCGTTTCGGACGCCCCCCTCGGGCTGGCTGAAGGCTCGGCTGAGGGACCTGGAACCCGACGTGATCGTCCCCACGTCCGAGTTCGCCGTCGAGCCCGCGCACCGGGTGGCCAGACGGCTGGGATCCGAGTTCCTGGGTAATCCGCCCGAGGTCGTGCGCAGGGCCGGCGATAAGTGGGAGCTCTACCGGCGGCTCTCGGACCGCGTCCCGATGCCCGAGACCGCCCGCGACCCGGACGAGGTCCCGGGCCGGGTGATCGTGGAGAAGCCGGTGAGCGGGGCCGGGGGCGTGGGCGTTCGCCGGGTGGAGCGGGAGCGGGCCGAGCCCCGGCCCGGGGTGATCTTCCAGCGGCTGCTTAAGGGTCGTCACGTGAGCGCCCTGTTCCTGTCCGACGGTTCCGACTCGATCCTGCTCTCCGTTAACGACCAGCTGGTGGACCTGGATGGGGGCGGCTACGCCTACCGGGGGAACCTCGTGCCCTCCCCGTTCCACCTCGTCCCGAGGGTGCGCCGGCAGCTCGAGCGGGTCTGCCGGGTGATCACCGAGGAGCTGGGTCTGGTGGGGCTGAACGGGGTGGACGGGGTCCTGGAGGGCGACACGTTCTACCTCGTGGAGGTGAACCCTCGGCCCACGGCCGCCACCGAGTGTCTCGCCCGGGTCGCCGACGTCAACCCGATGACCGCCCACGCCTCCGCCTGCCGGGGCGAGCTGCGCCCGGAGCGGGTGCGGGTGAGGGGATGGGCCTGCAAGCGGGTCGTGTACGCCCCCGAGACCGTTCGCGCGGGCCGCCTCGCTCGGGCCCGTGATCGGGTTCGACCGGGCACGATCGTGCCGGGTGGTGAGCCCGTTTGCACGGTGGTCGCCTGCTCCTCGACGCCCTCCGCCGCCTTGCGGCTGACCGAGCGGGAGGAGCGGTGGGTACTCCGGAGGCTCGAGCCTGTGTCGTCGACGCCACCCACGGAGGGGTGGTACTGAGCGACTTCCTGCACGGGCTGGGTCTGAACGTCGTGCTCGTCGACGTGTACGATACGTTCCGGGATCCTCGGGAGTACCCGGTGGTCCGGCGCGCCTTCGGGGCGTACGATCTCGTCGCCGTGCCCGTGCACTGCGGCGTCGATTACGGGCCCGTGCGCGGCCCGAGGGTCACGCATCACGCGCTGTCCGGGGCCCTTGCGAGCGGGATCAAGGAGGGTCCGCTGTTCGAGGTGACCGGGGTGCGGGGGAAGACCACGACCGCCACGTACCTGGCCCGGATTCTGGAGGAGGCGGGCCACGACCCGGCCCTGTCGACGACGGACGAGTCGCCCGTGGGCCGGCCGTCGGTCACGCCCGCCCGGGTGCTGGAGGTGGTGAGGGACTGCCGCCCGCCCTACGTCTGCGAGGTCTCGCTGGGGATCACCCCGGCGGCGGACTGGGCGGTGTTCACCGGGGCGCCGTACGACTACCGGATCGCGGGGGATCGAAGGTCGGCCGTCCGGGCGAAGGTCCGCACGATCCTGGAGGCGGTGAGGATGGGGTCCCGGGTCGTCGTCGCGTCCCGGGAGGCGGTGAGGATCGGCCTGCGCGGGCCCGGAATCGTTCGTGTGAAGGTGGGACCTGGGCGCGCTCGGGCCCCCGGGCTGTCCCTGGAATGGGAGCCGTTCGGAGTCGAGTTTCACGATCGCTGCTTCGGGCTGGCTGCGGTGGTTGCCGTGCTCTCCGGGCTGGCGGACCGGGAGGACGTGTCGGCGGCTCGGGCGCGCGGGTTCGTGCGTGGTCGGTTGGAGCTTCGGGAGGGTGAGCTCGTGGACGCTCACCCGGCGGTGAACGAGGAGACGGTGGAGTACGCGCTGAGGGTGGCTTCGGAGCGGTGGGATCGGTTCGGGCTGGTGATCGGTGGGGATCCGGGCGGGTACTGTGAGGGTGTGGACGCGGGTCGGGTTGCGAGGGTGGTGGAGCGGTGGGTGAGGTCAGGTCGGGTGGTGGGGGTGAGGTTCGTGGGGGAGCTTGGTCGCCGGGTGCGGGAGCGGCTACGCGTGCGGGTGGGTGGGGTGCCGGAGGGGGCGCCGGTGGTGCGGGTGATCCGCAAAGGTGATTAAGCCGGGAAGGCGGGCGCGTGGGCGGGGATGTGCGTGTCGGACGTGCAGCGGGAGTTCGTGATGATCAAGCCCGACGGGGTCGTTCGTGGGCTGGTCGGTGAGGTTATCAGGAGGCTGGAGCGGAAGGGTCTGAAGATCGTGGCGCTGCGGATGATGCGGCTCGATCGGGAGACCGCGGAGGAGCTTTACTCGGAGCACCGGGATAAGCCGTTCTTCGACGACCTGGTTGAGTACGTCACGTCCGGTCCCGTGGTGGCGATGATCGTGGAGGGTCGGGAGGCGGTGAAGGTGGTGCGGAACCTGATCGGGGCTACCGATCCCGTGGAGGCCGATCCGGGCACGATCCGGGGGGACTTCGCGCTGGACATCGGTCGGAACGTGGTGCACGCGGCGGACTCGCCGGAATCCGCGGAGCGTGAGATCAAGGTCGTGTTCGGGGAGGAGCCCCCGATCGTGGAGTACGAGCGGTGCGACGAGGGCTGGCTGTACGAGGAGCGGTAGCCTCACAGCGTCCGCTCCAGGTGCCTGAGAAAGTCGTCCAGCCGGTCCGCGGGGAGTTCCGCCCCGGCCGCCCGCTCGTGCCCACCCCCCTCGCCACCCACCCGCTCGGCGGCCGCGCTGGCGAGTTCTCCCGCGTCCACCCCGCTATCCTCGGGGCATCGGATCGAGACCTTCACCGTGTCGTCGTCCACGCGGGACACGCCCACCACGACCTTACCCTCGTTCTCGCACACGATCTGGGAGACAATGCCAATCACGGTGGGCGGCACGCCGAGCCGATCGCCATCGACGAGGAGGTAGCCGTCGCGGTCCCGCAGGCCCTGACCGCGCTCGAGCCTGGACAGCGCCTCCCGGATCACGGCCTTGTGCTTGCGTCGAAGGCGCTTAGCCCGGTCCAGGTGGTCCCAGCATCCCATGGCGACGATCAGCCCGACCCACCCCTCGCCGTACCGTCCGCAGGCGTTGAGCAGGGTGGCCGTCTCCAGCGGGTCCTTCAGCTCCGCCAGCGGGCGCTCGTCGTGGAAGACGTGGATGTATCCGATCTTCCCGTTTAGGTCCGTCAACTGGGCGTGCTCCTCCACGATCTCGCACTCCTC
>JBDOKE010000043.1:0-1741 GCA_039833815.1 Methanobacteriota archaeon
CGTCGGGGATGCTGGGGGAGGCGTAGGCGGCGTCGCACGCCGCGATCTTATCCAGATCGTGCCGCCCTAGCTCCACCTCGACGTTCTCCAGCCCCTCCAGCTCGGACACGTCCAGGTCGGTGCGAAGGTCCGACGCGTACACGCGGATCCCCATCTCGGCCAGCCGGCGGGCGCAGGTCCTACCCTCCACGCCCAGACCGATCACCGCGAGGCTCCTGGGGACGCCCATCGCGCGCCCCGGATCCGGCCGACAGCTCGCGCTCTAAACGTTCCACGCGGGCCAGCAGCTCGTCGAGCTTGGCCTCGACGCGGTCGAGTCGCTGGAGGACCTCCTCCAGTTTGGCCGCCACGAGCTCGAACGGCCCCGCCTGCAGCCGCTCGCGCAGCTCGTCCAACGCGGGGATCCCCATCGTTACGATCCTTGTAACGATTTGCGGTGGTGGGCCGGCCGGGATTTGAACCCGGGACCACGGGCTCCGAAGGCCCGCGCTCTGTCCAGACTGAGCTGCCGGCCCGACCCCGTGCGTCCACGATGCCTGGGCGTTAAATGTTTTTCCCGCGAATCCGGACCTCAACCCCGTGGAGTCCCAGGTCCTCCTTCAGGTCCTCGGCGGCCTCCTCAATGTGCTTGATGTCCTCCTCGCTGCGCGGCTCCACGACGACGGTCCCGTGCAGCTGGAAGATGGTGATACCGTAACCGCGCAGCACCCGCTCCACCTGCTTGCGAAGGTCCTCGGAGGCGCCCGTCATGTCCTCCAGGATGGACTCCACGAACGACTCGTCCGGCTCCTCAATCCCGTACTTCTTGAGCAGCTCCTCGCGGGAGAGCTCCTCGATCTTCTCCTCCTCCTCGGCGGCCTCCTCACCCTCGGCCTTAACCTCCCACTCCTCGACTTCCATCGGTGGGACCTCCACCTCCTCGGCCTCCGAGGCCTCCTCCGCCTTCTCTTCCTCCTCCTCGCTGAACTCCACGGTCCCCTCCACGGCGACCCCGGCGCGCTCGTAAGCCTCCGCGACGGCGGACGCCAGGTCGTAGTCTCCCAGCTCCTCCACCCCAAGCTGATACCGAGCGAAGGACTTCACCTCGCTGGCCGGGCCCCGGTAGATGTCCAGCACGGCCGGGTCCTGGGGGCTTAGGTCGGCCAGGAGCTCGGTGAGCACCTCGAGGGCCTCCTCACCCTCCCACCGCTCTTGGGAGGTCACGTTTTCCACCTGGACGTGCGCCACCCGGCCGTTCAGCACGACGATGATCGCGTCGTACAGCTCGCGATCGAACCGCTTGGTGATGCGGATGATGCCGGAGCTGAGCTCCGCCTCGTTAATGGTGGTGATTAGCTCGTCCAGGTCCTCCACGAACTCGTCCTTCACCACGGCCTCCATGGTCTTGGGGATCCGCAAGGCGTATCACCCGAGCCGGGGCCCGGTGGGTCGTCAGGGGTCCCGGGTTGGAGGTCCGCGCTCGGGTTCCATTGAAAGTTATTATCTCCGGGGAACACGCGGCGGTGTACGGCTATCCGGCCGTGTCGGCGGCGATCGGGCTGAGCGTGCGGGTGAGGGCGGTGGAGTCGGACGGGGAGGGGTTCCTGGTCGAGACCGAGCTGGACGGACCGGGTCCGGGCAGGGTGCGGGCCCGGGTGGGGGCCTCGGGGGAGCTGGGTCGGGTGTCCTCGCCGGAGCTGCGCCGGGAGCTGCGGTACGTGGCGTCGGCGATCCGGGTGGGGGCTCGGGAGTTCTCGCCCCC
>JBDOKE010000044.1:0-6512 GCA_039833815.1 Methanobacteriota archaeon
GTGTCGTGCACGTGCGGCCACATGCGTCCGGCCTCAAGGGACGGGGAGACGCCGTTCACCTTGAGGGGCGGGCTGAGGAAGTCGAACTCGGAGCGCACGTCCTCCGCCCGCAGCCGCTCGGTCTTGAGCGCCTCGGAGGCGACGAGCTCGTTCTCCTCGGGCGTGAGCGTGCAGGTGGAGTACACGAGCACGCCCCCGGGCCGGACCAGCCGCGCGGCCGCCCGGATCAGCTGCCGCTGCTTCGCGGCGAGCTCCCGGACCTCCCTCGGCCCTATCTTCCACTTCACGTCCGGGTCGGTGCGCAGGGTACCGAGGCTCGTGCACGGTGGGTCGAGCAGCACGCGGTCGAACTTGCCGACGAAGCGTGGGTTCCGTCCGAGGCGGCGCACGTCCGCCCGCAGGATCTCGATGCAGTCCTCGAACCCCATCCGCTCGGCGAACCGCCGCAGCCGGCGGAGCCGGGTCCGGCTCACGTCCACGGCGAGGATCTCCACGTCGCCCTCCGTCAGCTGGGCGATGTGCGTGGTCTTCCCGCCCGGGGCCGCGCACAGGTCCGCGATCCGCTCCCCCGGCTGCGGGTTCAGCACCTCGGTGACGAGGGCGGCCGCCTCGTCCTGCGGGACGATCCATCCCTTGTTCCAGCACTCGAGCTCCTCGAGCCGGAGCGGCCTGCCCTTCTCGATCCGGATGCAGTAGTCCACGTACCGCCCGCGCTCGACCTTGAACCCGTGCCCCTCGAACTCCTCGATGACCTCGTCCACGTCCGCCGCCGCCGTGTTCACGCGGAACGTGTAGTGCTCCGGGGGCCGGTTGTGCACCTCCATCAGCCGCTTCAGCTCGTCCCGGCCCAGCAGCGGCTCGAACCGCTCCACGAACCAGCGCGGGTGGTGGTACTTCAGGCACAGCTCGTCCACCTCGTCCTCCGGCTCCGGGCCCTCGTAATCCTCCAGGTCCGCGACCACCCCGTGCACCCGCCGGTGGTTCACACCCAGCCGCTTCGCCGCCCGGGCGGCGCAGTCCGTGACCGGCGCCGGGTGCTCCCCCTCGTACAGGATCGCGTTCGCCGCGATCATCACCAGGGCCCGCTCCAGCGGGGGCAGCCGGCTCCTCGCGACGTCCTCCACCACCCGCTCCAGCGTGCCGTACCGGCGCAGCGTCTCGTACACGAGGCTCCGGGTCACGGACTGGGTCCGGTCGTCGTAGTCCGAGAGCTCCCGCCGCAGAACGTACTGGATCGGGTACGACCGCGTCCGCATCACCGCCACCAGCGACCGCGCCGCCAGCGCGTAGCACGTGATCATGAACCCACCCGACCCGGCCCGCCCCGACACGCCGCCTCACCCCCGCACGACCACGACGTTCCCACCCCGCCGCTTCGCCTCCCGCAGCGCCTCCAGCGCCCGCCGAACCGCGGGGGACTCACGCTCCGGAACCAGCCGGTGACGCGGGGCCGGGGCCACCCCCACCCCGATGCTGATCGTCACCTCGCCCTCGAACCGCCGCTCAAACTCGCGCCGGATGCGCTCGCACTCCTCCACGATCTCCTCCAGGAGCCCCTCCCCTCCAGGGATCTCAACGATGAACTCTTCGGTGCCCCGCTCCCGATCCGGCCCCTTGACGGCCACCGCACCGGGGAACCGGGCCAGGAACCGCTCCACCAGCTCGGTGAGGAGGCCCGTGGCGGGGTTGGGGGAGTACTCCGGCCACCCCTTCTCCCGCACCACCTCCCCGAAGTCGTCCAGGTCGCCCGCCACCGCCACGCTCCTCAGCACAGCACCAGCCTCACCCTCCGCACCTGCTCCACCTCCCCGATCGCCCGCAGGCACTCCTCCGGCGGCTCCTCGTCCGTCCGGATCACCATGATCGCCTCCCCGCCCCGCTCCCGGCGGCCCACCTCCATCGCCGCGATGTTCACCCCGTGCTCGCCCAGGATCAGCCCGACCTCGCCGACCACCCCGGGACGGTCCACGTGCCAGACGAACAGCGTCGGCCCGCTCAGCTTGAACCGCAGCTCGTACCCGTCCACCGACGTCAGGTAGACCTGCCCCTCCAACCACGCGCCCCGCAGCGACATCTCATCCCCCTCCGACCGCAGCGAGACGGCCAGCTCACCCGACTCCAGCTCGTCCGAGACCGCGAACTCGACCTCGATCCCCCGCTCCTCCGCCACCCGCACCGCGTTCACCATCGTCACCGGCTCCTGCAGGATCCGATCCAGGCACCCCTTCAGCACCGACCGCTTCAGCGCCTCCCGCTCCCGCTCGCCCAACTCGTCCCCCACCTTCACCACGACCGACCGCAGCCTATCCTCCAGCAGCTGCGCGCCCACGTCCGCCAGCCGCTCCCCCACCTCCATCAACCGCCGCGTCTCCTCCGACACCCCCGCCACCGGCAGGTTCACCACGTTCTCCGGGATCTCCCCCTTCAGCACCCGCTCGATCTCCCGCGCCACGATCAGCCCCGCCGCCCGCTGCGCCTCGCTCGTCGACCCCCCGATGTGCGGCGTGAGCACCACGTTATCCAGCTCGTACAGCGGGTGATCCTCCCCCGGCGGCTCCTCCGCGAACACGTCCAGCGCCGCGCCCGCGATCCACCCCTCCTTCAGCGCTCTGACCAGCGCCTCCTCGTCCACCACCTCACCCCGCGCGCAGTTGATCAGGAACGCCGACTCCTTCATCAGCTTCAGCTCCCGCTCCCCGATCATCCCCCGCGTCTCCTCCGTCAACGGCACGTGAATCGTGACCACGTCCGCCCGCCGCAGCAGCTCGTCCAGGTCCTCCACCAGCTCCACGCCCAGCTCCTCCGCCACCTCCTCCGAGATGTACGGATCGAACGCGATCACCTCCATCTCGAACGCCCGCGCCCGCTTCGCCACCTGCCGCCCGATCCGGCCCAGCCCGATGATTCCCAGCACCTTCCCCGCCAGCTCCACCCCCATGAACCGCTGCCGCTCCCACTCACCCCGACGCACCGACCGATCCGCCTGCGGGATCCTCCGCGCCAGCGCCAGCATCAGCCCCATCGTGTGCTCCGCCACCGAGATCGAGCTCGACTCCGGCGCGTTCACCACGATGATCCCGCGCTCCGTCGCCGCCTCCACGTCGATGTTGTCCACTCCCACCCCCGCCCGCGCGATCACCTTCAGGTTCTCCGCCTCCTCGATCAGCTCCCGCGTCACCCGCGTCCCGCTCCGCACCACCCACGCGTCCGCGTCCCGCACGTGCCTCCGGAGCTCCTCCTCGTCCGCGTCCTCCAGCACCACCACCTCACCCAGCTCCTCCAGCCTCCTCAGCGCGTCCTCGTGGATCGGATCCGTCACCAGGATCTTCGCCATGCGCGCACCCCCCGCCCCGCCCCAGACCGCCCGGAAAAATATGTTGATGGGAGCATCCGGCGGGAGCCCGCCCCCAACGGATCCCGCCGACCACCGAGGCGGACCGCGCCCGAGCCGCTCCCGGAAACCCCCGTACCACCGCGGGAAACGGACCGGTTTCACGATCGGGGCGCAGGGCGGGGACACCGGGAGCGCCGCGACAATCGTTATTATCCTCGAAACGATTGCCCGGAGGGGAGGACCCGGGCGCTACCGGGCGATCCTCCGGAGCGCGAAGGTCCCGGCCGCGTAGTAGGCCGAGACCACCGTCGGCACGACGTACGTGGCGGCCTTCCTCAGGGCGGCCTCGAGCCCGTACGCGATCCCGGCCGGGACGAGCACGGCCAGCACGAAGAACAGCAGGGTCACCACCACGAAGTCCAGGAGCTCCCGGTAGACGCGCTTGGTACTGAGCTCCGGGTGCCCGAGGTACCAGTAGTAGAACGGCACGAAGAGGAACCCGCCGACGGCGTTGCCCAGGGTCACCGGCATCAGGTTGTAGAAGAGCTGGGACCAGGTGACCTTGTGCGCGCTGGCGAAGACGGCCGTCGGGATGACCCACATGTTGGCGATGGCGTGCTCGTAGCCGATCGCGACGAACGCGAAGATCGGGAACCAGATCGCCAGGATCTTGCCGGCCCCATCCTCCACGCGCGCCGCCTGCCACACCGCCAGGTTCACCAGCCAGTTGCACCCGACCCCGCGGAAGAACAGCGAGATCGCGTCCAGCGAGACCTTCTTCTGCGCGATCGACACGGCGGCCTGCCCGAAGGGGTTCGGGTGCCCGGTCGTGCCGAAGAGCCCGGTCAGCGGGATCGCCATGAGCGCCAGGAAGATGGACCCGATGAAGTTGCCCCCGTAGCTGCCGAACCAGTTGTAGAGCACGTGGCGCCAGTCGGCGTACCCCATCCCCTTGGCCGAGCCGAGGGCCTGCACGTTCCCCGTCCACAGGTCGGCCCCGGCGATGACCACCGCGATCAGGCCCATGGGGAAGACCGCGCCGAGCAGCAGCTTGAACAGGGGCTTGTTGAACGTGGCCCCCACCGCGTAGGGCGGGAACTTCGCCACGCAGGCCGCGATGGTCGCGAGCGTGAAACCGAAGGCGATGAACGCCCCCGCCATGAACCCGGCGTACAGCAGCCGGCCCGGGGTCGTCCTGAACTTGGGCACCGCCGCCTTGGCCACCTCCTCGAAGGTCGCGTGAACGCCGTACAGGATCATCTCCTCCGACTCCTCGCCCTCATCACGGGGCAACGAGGGCCCCTCCCACCCCAGGGAACCCGGCGACCTTCACGCCACCGGATGACGTTCGAGTGGAAACCGATAACTGGATGTCGGAACGCGGGGCGTCAAAGCCACGTTCGGGCTTTCGTTTCCCAGGGGTCCGGGGAAGGCTTAGCCGGCGCGCCGCCTCTGACCGCCGGGGGACGCCCCGGGCCCGGGGAGTAAGCCGCGGGGATCCCGGGCCGTTCCGATGTGGGTCGGCGGGAACCCCGAAGCAGGGGACCGCCGCCCCGAAGGCCCCGCACGCGGGGGCTCGGGCCCGGGGGAACCGCGGCCGAAACCCGGTCCCCGGGGCGTCCCCCCGGTCGCCGGCGCAGGGGGTGAGCACCCCGTGGCCCGGCTGAGGTTCCACCCTCAGGTGTGCCCGTTCTGCGGGTGCGGCTGCGGCGTCCTGGTGGGGACCGACGGGGAGGAGATCAGGTTCCTGGAGCCGTGGCGGCGGCACCCGGTCAACGAGGGTCGTCAGTGCATCAAGCTGTGGGAGGCGCCGGGGGCGCTCCGGAGGGACCGGCTGGAGAGGCCGGTTCGAATGACCGAGTCGGGTGAGCCGCGCGAGCTCTCGTGGAACCGGGCGCTCGAGGAGGTGGCGGAGGCCCTCGGATCCCACGAGCCGGAGGAGGTGTACCTCGTCACCTCGGCCAAGGCCACGAACGAGGACAACTACGTCGGGCAGAAGCTGGCCCGCGCGCTCGGGACGAACAACGTGGACCACTGCGCGCGGCTGTGACACTCCCCAACCGTGGTCGCCCTGTCCGAGGTCTTCGGGTCGGGGGCGATGACCAACTCGATCCCGGACCTGACCGAGGCGGACTGCTACCTGGTCGCGGGCTCGAACACGGCGGAACAGCACCCGATCGTGTACCGCCGGATCGTGGAGGGGCTCGAGGAGGGCGCCGGCCTGATCGTGCTGGACCCGCGGCGCACGCTGCTGGCGGAGCTGGCGGACCTGCACCTGCGGGTGCGACCCCGCTCCGACCTGATCGTGTTCCTGTACATGGCCCGGGTGATCGTGGAGGAGGGACTGCACGACGAGGCGTTCATCGAGGAGCGGACCACCGGGTTCGAGGCGTTCGAGCGGTACGTGCGGGAGGCGGTCTCGGAGGAGGACGTTCGGAGGATCGCCGGGGTGGACCCGGAGGACGTCCGGGAGGCGGCCGTGCGGTACGCGGAGGCGGACCGCGGGTGCATCCTCTACTGCATGGGGCTCACGCAGCACGACATCGCCTGCCGGACGCTGCGGGCCCTCTGCGCGCTCGCCCTGCTGACGGGCAACGTGGGCCGGCCCGGAACCGGCGTCAACCCGCTCCGCGGGCAGAACAACGTGCAGGGCGCCTGCGACGTGGGCGCGCTGGCCACGCACTTCCCCGGATACCGGCGGGTCGGTCCGGAGGCGGCGGAGGAGCTGTCCCGGCTCTGGGGCTTCGAGGTCCCGGAGGAGCCCGGGCTCCGGCTCCCGGAGGCGTTTAACGCGGACGAGATCACGGTGATGTACATCTTCGGCGAGAACCCGGCGGTCTCGGAGCCGAACTCGCGCCACGCGGTCAGGAAGCTCCGGAACCTGGAGTTCCTCGTCGTGCAGGACCTGTACCTGACGGAGACGGCGGAGCTGGCGGACCTGGTCCTGCCCGCCGCCGGCTGGGCGGAGCGCACGGGCACCTTCACGGCGACCGACCGGCGCGTTCAGCTCTCAGAGCGGATCGTGGACCCGCCGGGCGAGGCTCGGCCCGACTGGTGGATCCTCGCGGCGGTGGCCCGGCGACTGGGGCTCAAGGGCTTCGGTCACCGCTCCCCGCGCGAGGTCTTCGAGGAGATCCGACGCGTCGTCCCGCAGTACCGGGGGATCACGTACGACCGG
>JBDOKE010000045.1:0-2128 GCA_039833815.1 Methanobacteriota archaeon
CGCCGAGTGAGGTGCGACCGCAGGTTCCGCTCGAAGTACACGACCGGGTCCCGCCAGGTCGCCGCGTTGACGGCCGCGCGCAGGCGTGCAGAGACGCGCTCCCGCACGGCGTTGACGGTCGACTCGTCCTCGTTTAGGGCCGGGTCCACCGTGATCACGTCGGCCCCGAGCCGGTCGAAGTACCAGGCCTTCTCGGGCGTGTCCACGGCGGCGGTGTGCGAGACGACCACGGTCACGTCGAGCCCGGCCGCCAGCTCCACCGCGTACGGGTCCGCGACCACCAGGCCGTCCACCTCCAGGTCGTGCACCAGGTACTCCAGGGTGGAGCGGAACGTCCCGTGACCGGGCGCGGACAGGTGCTCGCACCCGGAGCACGTGAAGTCGGCGAGCGCCTGCACCCGCAGGTCCCGGTCCGCCGCCTCGCGGATCATCCGCTCGGCCTCGGGCTCAGAGGGGTACCTGGGCAGCAGCGTGGCGACCCCGAGCCCGGGGTAGGGCACGACCACCCCGTCGGCGTCGTCGGGCAGGTGCTCGAGCTGGTGCTCGGACGCGCAGAGGTACCAGCGCATTACCGGCCGCCCCGAAGCACCCTCAGGTCGGGCCGCGGTTCCTCGCCGGAGAACTCGCGCTCGCACGTCTCGCAGAGGGTGCGCGCGCCCAGGTCGATGACGAGGTCCGTGCCCGGGACCACCCGGGCGTACACGATGTCGGGGTCGGCCCCGACTTCCCGGGCCGCGCGCTGGACGACGGCGATGACCCCGTCGGTGACGTCGTCCAGGCGGACGCCCCGGAGCATGAAGACGACCCCGACGCAGCCGCACCGGGCCACGAACGCGTCCACCTCGGTGACCATCCCCTCCTCGAGCCGCTCCTCCAGGCGGCGCAGGTACTCCGCGCACCGCTCGATCAAGCCCGCTCACCCGCGGTCGCCGCCTCCGGGGGCCGGAACTCCCTCACGCGCAGGGCGCGCTCCGCCAGCTCCCGGCAGAACCCGCACTCGTGGCACCGGTGGTCGCACTCCTTCCAGCGCTCGATGGCCCCGTCCAGCTCCCGGTTGTCCAGGTAGAAGTAGTCCCGGAGCTCCCGGGGGCAGTCCAGGAGGTCAAGCAGGTTCCCGTCCCAGCGCCCCTCCAGGTACGCGTTGACGACCTTGACGATCCAGCGCACCTGGTGCGAGCGGCCCGAGACTTTGAACGCGTCCACGTAGGGCTCGTAGTGCCCGAGGTCCTCGGGCCGGATCCACGGGGACTTGATGATCAGCTCCGGGTGGCGGAGGCGGTCCGCGATGCACCGCCGGTAGTAGTAATCGTCGTACACGGAGACCTCGTCGGGCCCGTACAGGTGGGAGAACAGGTTGAAGTGGAAGGGACGGTAGGGGCAGTCCAGCAGGCATCCCTCGTTGACGATGACCTTGAGCTCCAGCCTCAGCCGGGAGAGCGCCCTAAGGGTCTCGAAGCGCCGGTTGTGCGACGTGTCGAGGGTGATCGCGGTGGCGACGTCCTCGTAGTGCTCCGCCTTCTCGGGGTCGTTGACGAAGGCGAGGCAGGAGACGGTCACCCGGTCGAAGTGCTCGGCGGCCAGCTCCAGGATGATCGGGTCGGCGGCGACGATCCCGTCGACGCCCGCCCGCTCGAGGTCCTGCAGGTACCGGTCGTAGCGCGCGAGGACGCGGCGGGTGGGCTCACCGCGGAAGGGGCAGGTGGAGTTGACGACTACGTCGTACCGGACGTCGTGGGCGTGGGCGAGCTCAACCTGCTCGCGCACCTCCTCGATCGTGGGGTAGTGCAGGTTGGGGCGACCCGTGCCGATGCGCTCGGGAGAGCCGCCGGCGTACACGGCCTCCACGCGGCGCAGGTCCTCGATCCCGGAGAGGAGGGTCCTCAGCCCTCGGGTGTGCCCGGGGTGAGCGACCCAGAGCCTCATTCTTCACCCTCCTTCGAGGCGATTTTGAGGGCGCCGGTGGGGCAGATCTCCACGCAGGAGCCGCACACGATGCACTCATCCTCGTTGAAGGACACCTCGTGGTCCTCCACGAGGACGGCACCGACGGGGCAGACGGAGTGGCAGGCGGTGCAGTGCACGCACGTTTCCTCGTCGTGAACCAGCGTTTTCTCCAGCTCCTCCACCT
>JBDOKE010000046.1:0-1885 GCA_039833815.1 Methanobacteriota archaeon
TTGACCTCGTAGGTCTCGACGACGAACGCCCCGGCGTCGAAGCAGCGCCTCAGGGGCTCGAGGGAGTTCGGGTCGACCCCCTCGAGCTCGAGCAGGGCGGAGGTCACCTCGTCGGCGTGGATCCTCCCCGGGCTGGTGCGCGGGACGCCGCCGTAGTGGTCCCGGTGCGGGTGCGTGACGATGACCGCGTCCGCCCGCTTGACCCGCGGCTCCTTGACGTCGGTGACGTCCACGAAGACCCGGGTGAGGCGCTCCCCGTCCTCCTCGCAGTCGACGACCACGCCGCACCAGGGATCGAGTGGGCGGAGCGTGACGGGCACGGGCTGGACCCCGACTACCGCCGGCGCTTCCCGAGCACGTCCTTGACGATGGAGCCGGCGAGCCTCTCGAGGTCTCCGAACCAGCCGTCGCTCGAGTCGTAGGAGCGGGAGGACCTACCCGAGGTCAGCGCGCGCTTGGCCAGCTCGGCCGTGAGTTCGGCGGCTCGCTGGGCCACGTCTTTACTCCCCTCCCCGAGGAGCCCCTTGGCGACGCCCTCGAACAGGCGGGCGCACACGTCCTCGAGCGTGCGCTCTAGCACGCCCTCCGCCGCCTCGTCGAGCTCGCCCAGGTCTCGCTCCAGCAGCTCCCGCGCGTGCTCCCAGATCCCCCATCGCGGGTCGTACACGTCCGGTCCCAGCCGCTCGCCGCCGAGCTCGATGGTCGTGTCAGCCCGCAGCAGCCGCTTCGCGATCCAGGTTCCGGACTCGGACTGCTCCGCGATCTCCGCTACCCGGTTCACGGTCGCCTTCAGGTCCTCGACGACGCCCCGGAAGAACGCCTCCGGGTTCCGAACGCCGAGCACCTCCAGCCCTTCCAGCCTCTCCCACTCCACACCCTCCTCCACGTCGTCCAGGTCCAGCCGGCTGATCTCGTCCTCGAGCGCGTCGAACGCCGCCCGCTCCAGCCGGTCCCGCACCTCGTCGAACAGGTCCTCGAGCAGGCCCGTCCGACCTTCCTTATCCACGAGGTCGCGCAGGTAGCGGAGCCTCCACTTCACCACCTCAGCCACCGGGCTGCTGCCGACGGTTCGATTGGAGAGCACGTGCGCCGCCAGCGCGGTCCGGAAGAGACCGCGACCCAGGTCTCGAACGTGCTCTCCCAGGTCGCTCAGGTGGTAATCGTCGGCGCCCTCGGGCGAGCCCGGGAGCTCCTCGCCCGCCAGCTCCTCGAGCAGCCCCACGGCCGCGCCCGCGTGGCCCCTTCTCAGCGCCACGCCCGCCATCCAGACGTCGAGCGCCCGCTCCAGCGAGGGCTTCTCCAGCAGCGTTTCGTGCGTGACCTCGGCCAGCAGGCGCCGCACGGCCGCGTTCCAGCGGATGAATGAGCCCAGCTCGTCCCGCCTAGCACCGGACAGCTCGCGCCCGAACGAGTCGTGGTCTACCAGCCACCGCAGCTCACCTCCGACCCTGTCCAGGCCCCGCTCCAGGGACCCCTTCGGCCCCTCTTTCCGAACTTTCAGCAGGTCGCTCCGAGACGCCTCCCGGGCCAGCTCCCGGCCAGCACCGGCCTCGAGGAGCCGCTCCCGGACGTACCGGCGCAGGGCCTCCCGGAACTCTCGCCTCGGGGTGATCGGGACCCGGAGCGCCCGCGGCTCCTCGCTCACGGCGGTCCTCCCCTGCCCGTTACGTCGAACGAATGGCCCTTCAGATTTTCCTTTGGAACAGAACTAACGCCGCCAGCGTGGACCCCAGCGATGGTGGGAGGGATCCCGCCGGCTCGAACCCCTGGCGCCCCGATTACAGGGCACTCCGGGAACCGGTACGTCAATCACCCGGCCGAGAGCTCCCTCAGCTTCTCCCTCACGATGTCTCGCACGAGGGCGCGCAGGGCGGCCTTGACGTCC
>JBDOKE010000047.1:0-3993 GCA_039833815.1 Methanobacteriota archaeon
CCGCCTCCAGCAGCGTAAGGACCGCGCACGCCGTCGGGTTCACCGTCATGAGCGGAACCCACCCGTCACCGGCCCTAACCTCCACCACCCACCGAGCCTCCCCGTGCACCGGATCCACGACCAGCCAACCCCGACAGTCCCGGAAGCCGTAGCAATAGTACGCGTAGTTCGGGTCCACCGTGACCTGCGACGCCAGCACGACCCGCCGGATCAGCTCCTTGACGGTACCCTCGATCCCCTTCCACAGGCCCTCGCTAACCAGGCCCAGCCGCTTGCCCAGGAGTACCGGCCACAGCCCGGAGTACAGCAGGTTGAAGTACCCGCCAGGTACCGTCCCGTACCGCTGCAGGTGATCCAGCGCCCCGCTCGGTGACACCTGGAACCAGTAGCCTCGTGGGACGTCCACCGTCAGCAGGAACCGCAGTGCCCGCTCGACGGCCTTCAAGAACTCCTTGTCCCGAACCCCGTGCTCCACCGCCAGCTCCAGCATCGGCACGATGAACCGTGGGATCGAGTAGTCCGGGGCGCCGCCCCAACAGATCATCCAGTAGTTCTCCGACTCCAGCTTCTCCGGCTTCGGCAGGTAGATCCGGTGGTTGCTGCGATCTATCAGCGCCGCCGGATACTTGGAGAAGGGCAGCGTTACCGGCTCCACGCCCTTCGGCGTCGTCTGGAACACGTTGGCGGTCCCAAACGTGTACAGGATGCGGCCGTCACCGCGGAACGTCGCCGGCCACGTGCCCACGTCGAAGCTCTCCAACCTGATCCTCAGCTCCGCGGGTCCAATAGGAGTCCCGTCCGGCCGAGCGAACCAGACCTCGTAGTGCGACCCCTGGAACGTCCCACCAGGATCCCGCAACACCAGCTCCTTGCCGACATCGGACTCCTTAAACTGCTGCTCACAGAGCCACCCGACGCAGTCAGCGATGCACCGGTCGACATCACCCTCCGTCACCCCGGCGGCCGGAACCGCGGCGACCGCGGCCGTCACAACCAACGCCGCCAAAACGCGCAATATCGCCACCGTATAACCCCCGACATCTATTACTTAGTAATACCATCGGTCGCTCGGTAATTATCCACGGCGCCCAAGTAGATTTCGCCGCCCACCCCCAACTCGATCACCGCGTCGAAGCGGATCTCGAGGGCGAGGACGATCCGAGACCGTCCGCGCCTCGTACGAACCACGGATCACCCGGCCCGGACCGCGTCTACCATCGGCACCCACCGACCTCGACGCCCACTGACACCCTCGCCCGACCGACGTTCACCGACGCGCGATCGACGGGCGCTCACCACGCGTGATCGGTAACCGCACCGATCCCGCGGGAGCTCAACCGGAGCCCGCCCCCAGCGCCCGGTCAAACGGCCGCGTCGGGGCCCGACCAGAGGGCACGCGCCTCCCCCCGCACCGAACCGGGGTAAGGATGGCCCAGCGGACCGACCGCAACCCGACGCCGCCACCCGATGACGACCACGGCGAGCCCAGGCCACCGGAGCAAGGCCGCCCGGCGGACGGCGGAACCCCAGGGACACGGGGCTGGACGGCCCATCACCCCCATCCTCGGCCTCCCTCCTATTGTAATCAGCCGAGAGCGAGGCCCTCAAGAGCGCCGAGCGGAGCCCCGAAGGACCGGGCGGGCCTCGCGAGCCCTCAACCGCAAGGACCGGGACGACCGAACCCGAGACCGCGCCTCCAACCCACCCCACGAGGGCGCGGACGGTCCAGCGCGCCCCGGGCCGCCCCACTCGGCCGAGAGCCCGGAACCCCAAACGACGGGCACGGCCCACGGTCACGGGGACGGCGGCCCACCCGATCGCCCCCTCGCATCCCCGGCCACCCTTCCCAGGCGCCTGAGAGCCCCTCTCCCGGGTGATTACAACGGGAACGTGATCCAATCCGGGGGCCGGGCAACCCGCCGACCGGCCCAACGCCGCGAGCGCGCCCCACCGCCGTAACCCACCCTCACCGGCGGGGGGCGAGCGCCGCCCGAGGCGCCCGCCGAGGCCCGATCCCGGAGACCGGAACGTTGACCAGCCGCAGAACGCGACTGAGCGCCTCAACGAGCGGCGGGGACGCCCCGACCGCCGGCCGGCACCTTACGACCGACCACGACCCACCGCCAGAGTCGCGGCATCACCCGCCGTCACCGACGGCAGGCCGGCAGGGGACCGCGCCGGGAGGCACGCCCCCCGCGACCTCGGTCTGACGCCGCACCGACCCGCTTCCCACGGTCACCGGGGCGTCGGGCGCGCTCGGCCAGGTTGAGGAAGCGCCCGTTCAGGTCGTGAACAACACGCCTGCCCGGTAAGGCCCGATCAACCCCACTCAATACCACGAGAGCCGGATGATACTCCACATCACCGGCAGAGGCCGGGGTGAGGGGCGGCTCCCCCGGCCCGATCTCGACCCCGTAGGCCAACCCCCGCGGGCGTGGTGATCCGTCGGGGACGGCCAGTCCAGCCGGCCTCGGACGGCTGACCCGCCCGCGGGCGTCGTCGCCCTGGGCCCACCCACCGCGCGCGGAACCCTGAGGGGTCCCCCCAGCGCCTGGCTGACGATCGCCGTCACGGTCCAGGCGGTGAGGCGACGAGCGCGGGGCGCGGCGCCGCTCCCGACGTCCCGGGGATCCTCGGCCCGATCGTCGGGGTTACGGTGTAGGCCGATCGAGCGGCGCTGGCGCCGACCGTGGGTGCGGGCCGACGGAGTGAGGGTCGGTGTGAGCACCGCGTGTCCTCCCCGGCCCCCCGGGTGTGGGACCGGCCCTTTCCATTGTAATCGCAGGGGAATCGGGCGCACGGGGCGAGAGGGGCGCGCCGGAAGAGCGTCTACATCGGCGCTTCCCTCCCCGATGAAATGGGAGGGTGCCGGGGGTTGGAGGGGCCTGGGTGTCCGGATGGGGGACGAGCCCCCTCATCACGGCACCGGGAAGGGAGCGCGCGGTCCTCGGGACCTCCCGTGGGTCTTCGGTTGGCGTTGGAGGGTGGGCGGCCCGGGAGGGTGCCGATGCCTAGATCCCTCGGGCGGCACCCCTGAGGGCGGCGGTGCGATCGGGGTGCGCGGCTTTTGGGCCTCTCCCTGGTGATTACAATAGAAATGGGCCAGGGTTGACGGCGGGCGGGCCAGGCACCGGGCCCGGAAGGGGTCCGGACGGGTCGCGGTAACCGGTGGGGACCGCGCGGCCTCTCCAGCCTCCCTCCCGTGTGATTACAATGGAAGAGGTCCGGGGCTGGTGCAGGGGCGAGGCCGGCACCGGGAATCGAGCACCGTGACCGCCCGGGACACCCCACAACCCGCCGGGAGGGCCATCCAAGGGCCGGAACTTTTTTATGCTCCCGGGTGATTACAATAGTGCGGCTGGGCCGGTGGGGGTGCCGGGGCCCGTGACCTGGGAGGGCGTGCCCATCCCCCAAGACCCCGTCGAGCGCATCCGCGTCCTGCGCGTCCTGCGAGAAGTCTACCGCCGCGAGGTCAAGCCCGAGCTGAAGGAAACGTACCGTAGGATTGGCGGGAGGACCTACGGCCCGTACTACGTGGCCTATCTCAAGCGCGTGCGCAGCAAGGGGTTCGACACACCCCGCCTCTTTTACCTGGGCAAGGAGAACGAGAGCGTGAGCTTCGTGCGCTGGCTCGAGGAGCGGTCCAAGGGGTTCGTGCTGCGATTAGCGCGACTCGCGGTCCGGCACCTCCGGGCCGCCCTGGAGAAGCTAGTCGAGGAGGCGTCGGGTGGGGGTGTTGGTCACAAGCGCGTGGTTCGCGTGCTCGCGCTCGCGTTCGAGCTGCGGCCCGCTCGATCCGCAAAGCTCCGGAAGCTGTTGAGGAAGGCGCCGGGGTTCGCTCGGTCCGTGCTGGGGCCCTGGCCCGCCTGGTTCGCGGACCGGGTGCTCCGCCGACTCCTCCTGCATCGCACCCGGGACGGTGAGTGGGTCCCCGACGTGCTCTGGGAGCTCGAACGGTGGCGGTTGAAGGGCGGTGGGTGAGGGACCGGCCCT
>JBDOKE010000048.1:0-13005 GCA_039833815.1 Methanobacteriota archaeon
TTGAGCGGTGCCCCGTGTGCGGGGAGCCCGCAGATCGCACGATCCGTGTCGCCAAGACGTACTGAGCCGGGGTGTGGTCGTTGCAGCTGACGGACGTGATGCGGGAGCTGGATCAGCTGATGAAGGGTACGACGACGGTGGGGATCAAGGTGAGCGACGCGGTGGTGCTCGCGGCGGACCGGCGCGCGGTGATGGGCAACCTGATCGCGGGCAAGGAGGTCCGGAAGATCTTCCGGGTGCACGACCGCGTGGGCGTGACCACGGCGGGCTCGGTCGCGGACGCCCAGAAGATCGTGGACCTGATGCAAGCGGAGGCGCGGCTGTACCGGCTGCGGCACGGGCGGGACATCAGCGCGCGGGCGATCGCGAACGTGACCTCCCACGTCCTGCACTCGAGCCTCAAGTCCTTCCGCCCGTACCTGGTGCAGCTGATCATTGGAGGGTTCAACCAGGACGAGCCCGCCCTGTACAACCTGGACCCCAGCGGTTCGATCATCGAGGAGGACTACACGGCCACGGGCTCGGGTTCGCCGACGGCCTACGGCGTCCTGGAGGCCGAGTACGAGGAGGACATGGACCTGGAGGACGCGATCGAGGTGGCCGTGCGCGCCGTGCGCTCGGCCCTGGAGCGGGACACGGGCACGGGTGAGGGGGTGACCGTGGTCACGATCACGCGGGATGAGGGGTACCGGGAGCTGCCGGAGGAGGAGGTGGAGAGCTACCTGTAGGCGCCCTCCGGTCCTCCCGCCCTCTCGGACACCAACACCGGCGACGCCGGGGCGGCTAGGTTGAACGAGGCGAGCGGCAGGAAGTCTCTGAGCGAGGTAAGGAAGGAGATCAAGGAGAAGGTGGAGGAGGTCCTCCCCTCGGACATCGTCGTGACCGACGTGGACCTCGAGGGCCCTGAGGTCGTCATCTACACGAACTCGCCGCACTCCTTCGTCAAGAACGACTCCGACCTCATCACCCGGCTGGCCAAGGCCCTGCGGAAGCGCGTGAAGATCCGTCCCAACCCCAGCGCCCTCTCCCCCGCCAAGGACGCGAAGAAGGTCATCCTGGACATCATCCCGGAGGACGCCGGCGTCAGCGAGCGGGACCTGATCTTCCTGGACACGGGCGAGGTCGTCATCTTCGCCAAGAAGCCGGGCCTGGTCATCGGCAAGCGCGGTAAGAACGTGCACCGGATCTCCCGGGACACGGGCTGGGTCCCGAAGATCTACCGGAAACCGCCCATCCCCTCCAAGACGGTCAACACGACCCGCCGGCTCATCCTCTCCGACGACTCCCGCCGCCGGTTCCTCAGGAACGTCAGCGAGCGCATCTTCTGCGGGCGCACGCGCAGCCGGGGCAGCGAGTCCCGCTGGGCCCGCGTCAGCGCGCTCGGTGGGTTCCAGGAGGTCGGCCGCTCCGCCCTCTTCCTGCACACCGAGGAGAGCCGCGTGCTCCTGGACTGCGGCGTGAACGTGGCGGCCAACGGCCGGGACGCGTACCCGCACTTCAACGTCCCCGAGTTCCGCATGGACGACCTGGACGCGATCGTGATCACGCACGCGCACCTGGACCACTGCGGTTTCCTCCCGTACTTCTACCGGCACGAGGTCATCGAGAGCCGCGTACCCGTCTACTGCACGCCCCCGACCCGCGACCTGATGTACCTGCTCCTCCTTGACTACATCAAGGTCACCGAGAAGCGCGGCCAGGAGCCCCCGTACACGGAGAAGGACGTCAAGAAGGTGATCAAGCGCACGATCACCCTCGACTACCGCGAGCCCACCGACATCACCCCGGACATCAGCATCACCTTCTACAACGCCGGCCACATCCTCGGCTCCGCCTCCGTGCACGTGTTCCTCCAGGACAAGGGGTTCAACTTCGTGTACACGGGCGACATCAACCCCACCCCGTCCCGCCTACTCGAGGGTGCGGACAACCAGTTCAAGCGCGTGGACTGCATGGTCATCGAGGCGACCTACGGCGACTCCCGGCACGGCAGCCGGCGCAAGGAGGAGGCCCGCTTCCGGAAGATCGTGCGCGACACCGTCCGCAAGGGCGGGAAGGTCCTCATCCCCTCCTTCGCCGTCGGGCGCGCCCAGGAGGTCATGCTCGTCCTTGAGGACATGCATCGCAAGGGCGAGCTCGAGTGCCCCGTGTACCTGGACGGCATGATCTACGAGGCGACCGCCATCCACTCCACCTACCCCGAGTACCTCAACAAGCGCCTCCAGCACCGCATCCTCCACGAGGACGACGACCCGTTCACCTCCGAGGTGTTCCAGCCCGTCGAGGGCTCCGACCACCGAGGCGCGATCATCGAGGACGACGACCCGGCCGTCATCCTCTCCACCTCCGGCATGCTCGAGGGCGGCCCCATCCTCGAGTACCTCAAGGAGCTCTCCGAGGACCCGAAGAACACGCTCGTGTTCGTCGGCTACCAGGCCGAGGGCACCCTGGGCCGGCAGATCCAGGAGGGGTACCCAGAGGTCCCCCTGCCGACCCCGGAGGGCAAGACCGAGACGCTCCGGATCAAGCTCCGCGTCGAGACCGTAAGCGGGTTCAGCGGGCACGGGGATAAGATCGAGCTGACCAAGTACGTCCGCACGATCAAGCCAGCGCCCCCGTCGAAGATCTATACCAACCACGGGGAGCCCAAGGCCTGCAAGCACCTGTCGAACCACCTGCGCCGCACGTTCCGCAAGGTCTTCTCCATGGCCCCGGAGAACCTCGAGTGCTTCCGGCTGACGTGAGGGGGAAGGGCCCCGTGAGCGAGCGGATGACGTACAAGGACGCGGGCGTGGACCTCGACCGGGAGGCCCGCGCCGTCCGGGCGATCCGCGAGGTTCTGGAGCGGTACCGGATCGAGCCCGAGGGGGTCGAGGAGGTCGAGGGGATCGGGCACTACGCCGCGGTCCTGCGCGTGCGCGACCGGCTCCTGACACTCAACGTGGACGGTGTCGGCTCGAAGGTCCTCGTCGCCCAGCTCGCGGACCGATACGACACCGTGGGGATCGACGCGATCGCGATGAACGCGAACGACGCGGTGTGCCTGGGAGCGCGCCCCATCGCCTTCCTCGACTACCTGGCCATGGAGGATCCGGACCCGGACGTGTGCCGGGAGATCGCGGAGGGGCTGGCCGAGGGGGCCCGGGAGGCCGGCGCCCCGGTCGTGGGGGGCGAGCTCGCCACCCTGCCCGAGATCGTGCGGGGAGAGCGGGAGGGCCGCGGGTTCGACCTGGTCGTGGCCTGCCTGGGCCTGCTGGAAGGTGAGCCGGTCACGGGCGAGGAGGTCGAGCCGGGCGACGCGATCGTCGGGCTCCGCAGCTCGGGCATCCACAGCAATGGGCTCACTCTGGCCCGGAAGGTCCTGCTCCGGGAGTACGGGCCGGACGACGAGTTGCCACACGGTCGGACGGTGGCGGAGGAGCTCCTGGAGCCGACGCGGATTTACGTGCGTCCGGTCCTGAGGGTGCTCGAGGAGTTCGAGGTGCACGGGATCGCGCACATCACGGGCGGTGGGTTCGAGAACCTGAAGCGGCTGCGGGGGGACGTGCGGTACGTGATCGACGACCCGCTGGAGCCGCAGCCGGTCTTCGAGGTCATCCGGGAGCTGGGGAACGTGCCGCTGGAGGAGATGTACCGGACGTTCAACATGGGGATGGGCATGGCGCTCGTGGTCCCGGGAGAGGTGGCGGAGGACGTGGTGGACGCTGTCTCGGGCGAGGTGGAGGCGAAGGTGGTGGGTCGGGTCGAGGAGGGCGAGGGCGTGGTGGTTCGGACGGAGGAGGGCGAGGTCCGGCTCTGACCTCCGCGGCCGGAACGTTATGAGTTTCGTAACGATCGGCCGCAAGAACGGGGCGTCGGGCGTTCAGGCGTTTAGGACCACGATACCCAGCTCCTTCGCCCTCTTGAGGATCTCGCGCCGCTTGCGCTTGCCGACGCGGGAGGCGATCCGGGCCGCCTGGCGCTCCGGGTCGATCTTCTCCAGGTCCTTAGGGTTGTGGACGAGCACCTCCTCGTACCCGGACGGGTGCAGGCCGCGCACCTTCTTGGGAGAGCGGTAACCGGGGTTGGGCATCTTGGGCTTGCTCTTGAACTTGCGGCGCATCTTGCTGTGCCGGCCCTTGGGCCGGCGCCACTTCTCTCCCAGGCGCTTGTACCGGTGCCACTCCTGGCGGCGGAACTTCGGCTTCTTGCGCTTGAGCTCCTCTCGGAGCCGGAGCAGGCGCTCCTCCTCCTTGGAGAGGTTGGGGTTGCGGACCAAGGCCCACACCCCTTAGACTCGAGGCTCGATCTTCTTGCCGTCCTTCTCGACGATGTAGATCCCGTCCTGGAACACGCGCGGGTCGCGGTCCTTGATCTCGGTCGCCTGCTCCAGGTTGGCCGCGGTCTGGCCCACGGCCTCCTTGTCGATGCCCCGGACGATGATGTCCTGGCCCTGGACGATGACCTCGGTGTTCTCGGGGTCCACGATCTCGGCGACCCGCGGCACGTTCTCACCCATGAAGTTCTCGATGTACACCTTGCCCTTCTCCTGATCCACCTTGACCTCCGGCGGGAAGTGCGAGTACACCAGCTTGAGTCGGTACTCGTGCCCCTCGGTGACGCCCTTCTGCATGTTCTCGAGGTAGGACTTGATCGTGCCGAGGATGGCCTTGGTCCTCCGGTTGTGCCGCGTGGTGGCGATGACGATCTCGTCGTCCTCGAGCCACAGGTAGACGTCCGGGTAGTAGAACTCCTTCGTGACCTCGCCCTTGGGCCCCTTGACGGTGACCTCGTACCGTCGGTCGTGCTGCCGCTGGATCTCGACCTCGACGTCGTCCTTGATCTTGACCCGCTCCTCCATCACGATGACGCCGGGGATGGCGTCCTCGGCGGGCTCGAGTCGGGCCTCGGACACGGCCCGTCGCCCCCTAGTACACGTAGGCGAGCAGCCGGCCGCCGATGCCGCGCTCCTTCGCCTCGTAGTGGGACATCACGCCCTCGGGCGTGGTGACGATGAGGAGGCCGAAGTCGCGGGCGGGCAGGTAGCGCTGCTCCCAGTACTCCCACTCGTCCTTCTTCACCGGGTGCCGGGGCTTGATCACGCCGCAGTCGTTGATGCGGCCGACCAGTCGGACCAGGAACTTGCCGGAGCGGCCATCGTCGATGAACTCAAAGCTGCCGATGTAGCCGTGCTCCTGCATGACCTTCAGCACGCGGCCGATGAGCTTGGAGGCGGGCTCGATGACGCACTCCTTGTTGCCCACCATCTCGTTGTTTTTGATCGTGGCCATGGCGTCGGCCAGCGGATCCATCAGGGTCATGCGCCGGGCCCCCGGTTAGTGGTACTTCTTGAACCCCATCTTCTCGGCCACTTCACGGAAGCACTGCCGGCAGAGTAGGATACCGTACTTCTGGATGACCCCGTGCGTGTCGCCGCAGCGTCGGCACCGGCGGGCTCCCTTCCCAAACTCCCGCTTGGCCATGCGGCATCACCCCGGGAGGACCTCCACGTCGAACTCCTCCTCCATGTAAACAATACCCTCCTCCTTCGTCAGGCGGTGCCGGCGCGGGATGGGACGGCGGCAGCGGCGGCGCCGCATCACGCGGAACCCGGGGCGCTCCAGCACCACGGCGATGTCCATGCCGAAAATACCGATTTCGGGGTCGTACTCGACGCCCTCGAGGGCGATGTGCTCCTCGAGGCCGAAGGAGACGTTGCCGAACTCGTCGAACTGGCTCTCCCGTAGCTCCCGATCGACGGCGTCCAGGACCCATTCCAGGAACTCGCGGGCCCGGTCGCGGCGCAGGTCCACCTTGACGCCGATGGGCTGGCCGCGGCGGATACCGAAGCTCGGATTCGTCTCCTTGGCGACCGTGTAAACGGGCTTCTGGCCGGTGAGGTCGTGCAGCAGCTGGTAGGCCTTCTCCAGGCGATCGCCCGACTCGCCGACGCCGATGTTGACCGTGACCTTAGCGAGCCTGGGGCGGCGCATCGGGTTACTCTCCCAGTCCTCCAGGATGCGGCGCCGGGTCTCCTCGTCCACGACGGACACGCGCTACGCCCCCTCCTCCGGCTGCACGGTGATCAGCGGCTCATCCTCGCCGATGACGATGAGCCGGTCCTTCGTCGTCTGGAACTGGTCGCCCTCCTCGTTTTCGATGGTCACGACGTCCTCCTGCGGACCCTCCGTGACGTGGATCTCGACGATGCGGCCGACCTCGCCCGCGTGCCGACCCGTCATGACGTACACGTACACGCCCTCGTCCAGCGGTAGGTGGCCCTCCACCTCCCATCGCTCGTCGCTGTCCGGCTCCGGCAGCCGCAGGACCAGGCTGTCGCCGACGCTGTACACGTCCTCCTTCGGGTCCGTCGGGTCCTCGATCTCCACGAGCCAGTTCTTCCCGTCGTGCAGCGTGATCTGGAGGTTCCCGCCCTTCACGTACGTCTTGTTCTTGATCCGGCAGACCTTGACGCGGGCCTCGTCCTCGTCGATGGGGACCACGTCGATCCGGTGGTACCGGTTCATGATCACCCGGTAGCGCTCGTTCACCCGCGGGATCTCCACCACGTCCATGATCCCGACCGGGTACTTGGGCTCCTTCCGGGGCACGCCGTCGACGTAGATCTCGCCCCGGGTGATGATCTTCCGCGCCTCCCGCGCGTAGTCCGCGTAGCCTAGGATGTCGCGGACGAGGATCAGCAGCGGCACGCTGGTGTCCATGGTGTGTGGGCCCGGGTACGGGCGCGGGGCGAACTTGCCGCCCTCCTTCCTCGGGATCGGCCAGGCGTACGGGGCGGCCAGGCGCTTGACGTGGCGCTTGGGTCCGCTTCGGGAGCGACCCATTCTAGCCCACCCCCGACGATCCTAACCCATCGGTCTCCCGCGCTACCCTTCCTCCTTCTTTTCTTCTCCCTCCATCTCCCGTGCGTCCAGCTCCTCGGGGGTGCCGCCGGATCGCTCGATGATCTTGCGGCGCATGGGGTCGTCGAGGTTGGGCTTGACGATCATGACGTTGGACGGGTGGATGGGGTAGTACACCTCCTCCCCGTCCGCGCGCTCGATCGTGGCGCCCTCGACGTAGATACGCATGCGTTTCAGGTCCACCTCCACGACCTCGCCCTCGTGACCCTTGAAGTCGCCGCGCATGATCCGCACGATGTCGCCCTTCCGGACGGGCAGGCTGCGCCGGTTGTACCGCTCACGGAGGGCCGGGTGCAGGGTCGCGCTCATCAGCTTCTGCCGCTTGTGGAGGGGGGCGTTGAAGAAGGCCCGGCGCTGCTTGCGCGGCTGCCGGGACTTGGTCCAGCGCACGGGATCGGTCCCCCTACACGATGATGCTCGCGATGCTGCCGATGCGCGGCCAGCGCTCGGCCGCCTCCTTGGCCACAGGGCCGCGGATCTCGGAGCCGCGCGGGGCGCCGTCGGAGGTCGTGATCACGGCCGCGTTGTCCTCGAACTTGACCCGGGTTCCATCGGGCCGCCGGTACTCCTTCCGCTGCCGGATGATCACCGCGTTCACGACCTCCTTCTTCATGTCCGGCGTGCCCTCCTTCACCGAGCAGACGACCATGTCCCCGATCCCGGCGTTCGGCAGCCGGCGCCGTATGCCCTTGTAGCCCTTGACCGCGATGATCTGCAGCTCTCGGGCGCCCGTGTTGTCCGCGCAGACGAGCCGGGCGCCCACCGGGAGCGCGGCGCGCGGGGACTTGGCCTTGATCGCACGCATTACCGCTCACCCGCCCGCTCCAGCACCTCGATCACGACGAAGCTCTTCGTCTTGCTCAGGGGTCGGCACTCCGCGATCTTGACCCGGTCACCCTCTCGGGCGTCGATGCACGGGGGGTTGTGCGCGGGGATTCGGGACCGCCGCCGCTCCCAGCGCTCGTACTTTTGATCGTACCTGTAGTACTCCCGCTCCACGATCACGGTCTTGTCCATCCGGTCGCTGACCACCACGCCCTCCAGGATCGTCCCGCGGACCCTCAGGTTGCCGTGGAAGGGGCAGTTCGGGTCGTCACACTCCCGCTTGGGGGGCGTGACCCCGAGCCCGAGGTCCTTCGCCTTCGCCAACCTCGGCGCCCCCTCAGTCCAGGTAGTCCTCCGGGTCGAAGCGGCCTCGGACCGTCTCCGCGTACCGGAACCGTTTAGTTAGCCTTTCCTCCGGTCGGCCCACGAGCAGGGCGCCGTCGACGCGCACGCGCTCGCCCGTGGGCAGCTTGAGCTCGAGCAGCACCTGATCTTTCACTATAACCTTTTCACCGGAGCCCGTGTCCAGCACGAGCGTGTTTCGAGTCTCGTCCACGATCACGCCCTCCAACCCCTCGTACGGCGGGCCCAGCGACTTAACCACCCGACACTCCAGCCCGATGAGCTCGTGCCGCAGCAGGTTCCTCGGGGTGATCGGCACGTGACGGACCCCCGAGTCCGGGTCTTCCGATCGGAGACCTGCCGCCGGCTCCTCGCGCTGGCCCTCCGGGAGGCCCGGCGGATCGAGCGGGGTCGGGACGACGTGCGGTACGACGCGGACGAGCGCGTGCTGCGGCTGTCGGACGATCCGTCCCGGCTCACGATCGTCTCGGAGCGGGCGGCGGAGCTGCTGGGCGGGGAGGGCCGCGTTGAGCTGACGTTCAACGACCCGGCCGTGGCCGAGACGGAACGGTGCTGCTTCCTGGACAAGATCCGGCTGGCCGAGGAGCTCGCCCGGCTCCTGGTGCGGGGGGAGTTCGAGCGGTTCGCGGAGCGGGTTCGCGGTCTGCCCCGGCCCGCCCGGATCGAGCTGTCCGGCGACCCGGAGTACGAGCCGGTCGCCCTCCGGTCACCCCTCACGCAGTCGTGAGAGGACGGCCTCCGTCACCTCCTCCGTGCTCGCCCGACCGCCCAGGTCCGGCGTTCGCACGCCGTCCCGCAGCGTTGCCTCCACCGCGCGCTCGATCGCTCGGGCCTCCTCCCCGTACCCCAGCCAGTCGAGCATCATGGCGGCGGAGAGGATGGCGGCGAGGGGGTTGGCGATGCCCCGGCCGGCGATGTCGGGGGCGGACCCGTGCACGGGCTCGAACAGCGCGTGCTCCTCCCCCACGTTCGCGCTCGGCGCCAGGCCGAGGCTGCCCATGAGCCCGGCGGTCAGGTCGGAGAGGATGTCCCCGAAGAGGTTGGAGGTGAGGAGCACGTCGAAGCGGTCGGGCTCGCGCACGAGCTTGTAGGCGGCCGCGTCCACGTACTCCTCGTCCCACTCCAGGCCCCGGGCCTCGATCGCCTCGATCGCCGCGCGCTTGAACGTCCCGCAGGTGAGCTTCAGCACGTTCGCCTTGTGCACGATCGTGACCCTGCCGTCCCGCTCCTCGGCCAGGTCGCAGGCAACCTCCGCGACCCGGCGGGCGCCCTCGCGGGAGATCTTGCGGAGGGCGAGGGTGACCCCGTCGTGCACCTCGCACTCGCAGCCGACGTAGAGGCCCTCCGTGTTCTCGCGCACGATCACGAGGTCGAACTCGGCCTCGACGGGCCGGGGGACGGGCCAGGAGCGGGCGGGCCGGACGTTCGCGTAGAGGTCCAGCTCCCGCCGTAGTCGGACGATGGGGCTCTCGGCCTCGGGATCCTCGGGCGTGGTGCAGGCGCCGAAGAGGACGGCGTCCGCCTCGCGGCACGCCTCGATGGTGTCCTCCTCGATGGTCACGCCCTTCTCCTTCCAGAGCCGGTAGCCGGCCCTCCGCTCCTCGAGCTCCAGCTCGCCGCCGAGGACCTCGCGGAGGACGCGGACGGCGGCGTCGATCACCTCGGGCCCGATGCCGTCGCCGGGGATCACGACGACGGTGGGCGACGCGTTCACCCCCGCGGTCGGGAGGGGGCCCTCCGCAAGGCCAATCCTCTTCATCCCGGCGTCGAGCCGGGGCAGGCTCTTCATCGGGGGAACTTGGGCGGGACGCGGCCGCGGCGTCGGAACATGGTGGGTCGATACTCGGAGACGTCCATGACGGGGGCCCGACCCAGCAGGCCGCCCAGCTCGAACTCGTCGCCCGGCTCCTTGCCCGGGGCGGGGATGATGCGCACGGCCGTGGGCTTGCCCGTGGCCACGCCGATGGCGGCCTCGTCCGCGATGATGCCGGCGATCGTCTCGACGGGCGTGTCGCCCGGGATCACGACCATGTCGATGCCGACGGAGCAGACGGCGGTCATGGCCTCGAGCTTCTCGAGGGTCAGCGCCTCTCGCGCCGCCCGGGCCATGCCCGCGTCCTCGCTCACGGGGATGAAGGCCTCGCTGTAGCCCCCGTGCCGGGAGGTCGCGGCCGCGCCCCCCTTCTTGACCGCGTCCATCAGGAGGTGCAGGGCGGCCGTGCTGCCGGGGCAGCCGCAGGACTCGAGCCCGATCCCCTCGAGGATCTCGGCCACGCTGTCCCCCTCCTCCGGGGTGGGGGCGAGGGAGAGGTCCACGGCCCCGAACTCGACGCCGAGGCGCTCGGCGACGCGGCGCCCGACGAGCTCGCCGACTCGGGTGATCTTGAACGCGGTGCGCTTGATCTCGTCGTGCAGGGTGCGGAAGTCGGTGTCGCCCAGCTCCTCGATCACGGCCCGGACGACGCCGGGCCCGGAGATCCCGACGTTCACGCACGCGTCGGGCTGGCCCACCCCGTGGAAGGCGCCCGCCATGAACGGGGTGTTCTCCGGCGCGTTCGCGAGCGCCACGAGCCGGGCGCACCCGAGCCCGTCCGTTCGCTCGGCCGTCTCCTTCACGGCCTCGGCCGCGCGCTTGACCGCCTCCATGTTGATCCCGTAGCGCTCGTCGGCCACGACGACGGAGGCGCACAGCCGCTCCGTCCGCTCGAGCGCCTCCGGGATCGTGTCCAGGATGACCTCGTCACCCTCGGTGAACCCGTCGTAGACGAGCGCGGTGTAGCCGCCGATGAAGTCCACGCCCACCTCCCCGGCCGCCTCGTCCAGCGCGTCCGCGAGCTCGAGCGCGGCCTCCTCCCCGAGCTCCCGGGCGGCCGGGGCGACGATCAGGCAGCAGGGCGTCACCGCGATCCGCTTGTGAACGATCGGAACCCCGAGCTCCTCCTCCACCTCCTCCACGACCTCGACCAGGTCGCCGGCCACGTCCAGGAGCTTCCCCACGACCCGCTCGCGCAGCTCGCCGGGGTCCGGGCTCGCGCAGTCCAGGAGGCTGACGCCCAGCGTGACCGCGCGTACGTCCAGGTTCATCCGGCGGACCATCTCCACGGTCTCCACGGCCTCCTCCACGTCCAGCCGGCCCAACGCGGACCCCCCGGCCTAGACCCGGTGCATCGCCCGGTACACGTCCTCGTGCTGCACGACCACGTCCACGCCGAGCTCCTCGCCGACCCGCTCCAGCTCCCGGCGCAGCTCCTTCACGCTCACGTCCGCCTCGGAGAGGTCCACGAGCATGACCATCGCGAAGAGGTCCCGGAGCACGGTCTGCGAGATGTCCTCGATGTTCACGTTGTGCTCCGCCAGGACGCGCGACACGCCCGCCACGATGCCGGGCCGGTCCACCCCGATGACCGTCACCACGGCCCGGGTCAACCCGGACAACCCCCGACGCGGGTTCCCCGCCCCGCGCCCGATATGCCCATTTAGGGGCCTACCGGGTCGCGGCCCGGGGCCGCGCGTGCCCGGTCTGTGGACCTCGATCCTGGCCGGGGTGGTGCAGGGTACCCTCGAGTGGCTTCCGGTCAGCAGCGAGGGTCAGGCCGCGATGGCCCTGATGCGGGTTATAGGGGTGCACCCCCGGATCGCGCTCGACCTCGCCCTGTGGCTGCACGCCGGCACCCTCCTGGCCGTGCTCGTCCGCTTCGCCCGACCGTACCTGAACGCGCTCGCCGGCCTGGTGCGGGGCGGCGAGTGGCGCCGGCTCGCGGTCTTCCTGATCGTGGCCACCCTCGCCACGGGCGCGGTGGGGGTCCCGATCTACAAGGCGCTCAAGCGCGCGGTCACGGCGGCGACGGGCGACGCCGTCCAGATGCTCATCGGGCTCGCGCTGATCGTCACCGGCCTCCTCCTCCGGGTCTCGCCCGCGGGGCTGAGGACCCGGTGGGACGTGCGCCTCTCGGACGCCCTGCTCGTGGGGCTCGGGCAGGGGTTCGCCGTGATCCCGGGTATCAGCCGCTCCGGCACGACCACGGCCATCCTGCTCTGGCGGCGGTTCGACTCGGGGGACGCGGTCTGGCTCTCCTTCTTCCTAGCGGGTCCGGCGATGCTCGGGGCCACCCTACTCGAGCTGAGGGAGGGAATGGAGGCCGTGCGGGCCGTGGGGGCGGAGTGGATGGCGGGAGCGCTGGTCACGTCCTTCCTCGTCAGCCTTCTCTCGATGGAGGCCCTTCTGCGGGTGGCCAGGCGGCTGGACTTCTCCAAGGTCTGCCTCCTGCTCGGCGCGATCGCGCTGCTCGTGCCGCTGCTCGGAAGGGTGGTGTGAGGGGGCCGGTCGGATCACGCTCAAGGAGCTCGCGGCGGTGGCGCTGGGGGGCGCGCTCGGGTCGGTGGCGCGCTACCTGATCTCGGGCGCGGTTCCGGGGACGATGGGGGTCCCGTGGGGCACGGTGGTGGTCAACGGGCTGGGCTCCTTCCTCCTCGGGTTCGTGATGTGGTCGGTGAGCCTGGGACTGCGCCTCTCCCCCGAGACGCGGGCCCTGCTGACCATCGGGTTCTGCGGCGGCCTGACCACGTTCAGCACGTTCGCGTACGAGCTCGTGGAGCTGGAGGCGGCCTCGCCCGTCCTCGCCGTCCTCTACCTCCTGGCCAACCTGGGCGTGGGCGTCTTAGGCGTCCTCGGAGGCATGGCGCTGGCCCACCTGTACCTGGCGGGGCGAGGGTGACTTGGCGCGGGAGTTCCGGGAGCCGGTTAAGATGAAGCTGTACCTGCTCGAAGGGGACCGTATCGAGGGCGTTCCGGCCGTGGACTGGGTGCTGGAGAAGGTGCGGGAGCTCGGTCTGAGGGGGGCCACGGTGCACCGCTGCTTCGCCGGGTGCGGGCGCCGGGGCCGCTCGGAGGCGCGGATCCTGCGCCGCTCCACCA
>JBDOKE010000049.1:0-1761 GCA_039833815.1 Methanobacteriota archaeon
TCGTCTTCCGGAGGGGTAGGTAAAGGGGGTCGACCTTGGGGGACCCCGTGGAGAAGGTGAGGAACGCGCTGGTGCCGCACCTGGAGGAGCTGGACGATGAGCGCGTGGCGGTGGTCGCGGACATCGACGTGGATGGGCTGGCGAGCGCGGCGATCCTAGGGCACGTGCTGCAGGGCCTGGACCTGGACTTCGTGCTGTACTTCTCTCCGCCCGCGAACTTCACCGAGGTGGTCTCGGGCATCGCCCCGGAGTGCGACGTGCTGATCGCTGCGGATCTGGGGTCGACGGCGCGGGACGCCGTGCAGGATGCCAGGTCCGAGGGCTGCAGGGTTTTCATCGTCGATCACCATCAGGTGTTGGAGGACGTGCGCCCGGACGTGTTCGTGCACGACACGCGGCTGTGCGCGGCGGAGCTGTGCTACTGGGCCACGCTGGACCTGCACGAGCGGGACTTGAAGCTGCTGGCGGCCTACGCGGCGTTCACGGACTACGCGGAGGAGCACTCTCGGGTGCTGGAGGAGGTGCTGCGCCGGTACGATCGGCGCAAGGTTTACACCGAAGCCAGCCTGCTCGACTACGCGCTGGTGAAGATGGACGGGGACGATCGCAGGGAGCTCGCGCTCAAGCTCCCGGAGACCGCGGTTCCCGAGCTCGATGAGGTGTACGAGCTGGCGCGGGAGGCCATGTTGGAGGAGCACGAGGTGCTTCAGCGCGCCCGGGAGGTGGCCAAATGCCTGGAGGAGGTCGTGGCGTACGCGATCATGGACGACATTCACCCCGCGATGACCGGAAGGGTCGCGTCCCACGTGGCGGGCGTGATGGGCACCCCCGTCGGGGTGTGCGTGAGAAGGGGAAAAATCAGCGCCCGGGTCGTGGACGGGGAAGGGATCAACGTCGCCAAGGCGATCAGAAGGGCCGCCGAAAGGGTGGGAGGAAAGGGGGGCGGCCACGCTCCGGCGGCCGGCGGGGTCGTCCCAGAAAGTCGGGTCGACGAGTTCCTGAGGCTGTTCGCGGAGGAGATCAAGCGTCAGATCGGGGCCCGGACGAGCGACGCGTGAAGAAGTACGTGGAACCGGGGCGGTTCGTGCTGCCGGGGGACAGGATCACGCTGGCCGAGGCGTTCTACCCGGGGCCGGGAACGTACGAG
This sequence comes from Methanobacteriota archaeon, assembly GCA_039833815.1. Taxonomy (GTDB): domain Archaea; phylum JAADCQ01; class Methanopyri; order Methanopyrales; family Methanopyraceae; genus Methanopyrus. The sequence goes on from JBDOKE010000049.1 coordinate 1,148, forward strand.
GACGACGGGGTCGTGCGGGCCGCCGTGACCGGGACGGTGGAGGTCGATCTGGAGCGCCGCGAGGTGCGGGTTAAACCCCTCGTGGACACGCCGCCGAAGCTTCGCAGGGGCGTTCCGGTCATCGGACGCGTGCAGACGGTGAAGGAGCAGGTGGTGCTGGTGCGGATCGACCTCGCCCACGATCGCATGGACCGGGAGCCCGCGGCCGCGGGCGTGGGCGGCATCCACATCTCGCGCGTCCGGGACGCGTACGTGGAGGATCTCTCGGAAGAGTTCCAGCCCGGGGACATCGTTCGCGCCAAGGTGATCAGCGTCAAGACCCCGATCCAGCTCTCCACCATGGGGGAGGAGTACGGGGTCATCCTGGCCTACTGCAGCCGGTGCCGCAGCGAGCTGGAGCGGATCAAAGGTAGAAAGCTGAGGTGTCCCGTCTGCGGGCACACGGAGACGCGGAAGGTCGCCTCAGGGTACCTAAGGGAGGCCTGAGGCTTGACCCGGATGGAGAAGCGGGAGGTCACCTTCTCCTTCCCAGATCAGGACACGGTGCGCAAGTTCATCCGCGCGGTGGAGAACGAGCGCACCCGGGGCGTCGACGCCTTCCTGGACGCGAAGGG
>JBDOKE010000050.1:0-5937 GCA_039833815.1 Methanobacteriota archaeon
CTCCACGCGCTCGCGGTCGAGCTCGCCCCGCTCGACCCGGTTCAGGAGGAGCTTGAACGCGAGCAGGACCTCGCCCACGGGGCCGTGCTCCTCGCGGGCGGTCTCGAGGGCGTCGAGGAGCCGGTCGGTCTCGTAGGGGAGGCAGCGCTCGCAGATGCCGAGCCGGGAGGTGAGCCGGACGGAGGAGCAGTCGCCCCCGCAGATCACGCACGCGGAGCCGAAGATGGCTACGGGCTCGTTCGGGTCCGTCCCGCGGATGTCCCGCTCGCGGATGCGGTCCGGGTCGTCCCGGTGCCCCTCCAGCCGCTCGCTCAGCCGGTCCAGGGTCTCGGCGCAGTCCCGGAGGATCGGCTCGGCCAGGTCACGGAACCCCTCCGGCACGAGTTCCAGCACGTCACTCGCCATCCTCCTTCATCCCCTTCACGGCGCGAACCAGTCGTTTTAGCCGGTCGTGACCTCTGGTCAGCAGGCGGTTGCACAGGTCGATCAGGTGGGGCCAGGCCTCCTCCCGGACCGTCTCCCGTCCGTGGACCTTGACGGGCGTCTCCAGGCGCTCGGAGCCGAGGATCTCCACGACCACTTTTGTGTCTTTGATCGACCGGATGGAGGAGGCCTTGAACCCCGCCTCGGAGGCGGCGGCGCGCAGCCGGCGGGCCGCCTCCAGGTTCCGGCACAGCACGTGGAAGAGGGGCGGCTGGGCCTTCAGCCACGTGATCCCCTCGTCCGGGGCGCGGCGGACGGCCTCCCGCACCCGGTCCACGTCCACCGGGGGCTCGTGCCACTTCGCGAGGAACTCGGCCCGGCGCTTGTCCCCCACCTTGGGCTCGTGGAGGACGATCACGCGGCCCGAGCAGCTGCTCGTCGTGCAGTAGTCCGGGAGCGCGTTGATCGCCTCGAGCACGGGGATCGCCGGCTCGTCCACCTCGCCCCGCGCGATCGCCTCCTCGAGCCGCCGGAGGCGGCGCCGCTTCTCCCCCTCCCAGTGCAAGGGTCAGTGCCGCCTGAGCTCCTCATTTACTAACTCGGCGTTCGGTCGCCTCATCATCCGGGGGAGCCCGGTTGAAGGACCTCCGGAACTGTAAACTCTGCGCCTGGGAGTGCGGGGTGGACCGGCTGGAGGGCGAGCGCGGGGTCTGTCGGGTCACGGAGCCCGTCGTGGCCTCGAAGCAGCTGCACCCGGCCCCGCCCGCGAGCTACACGGTGTTCCTGGGTGGGTGCAACTACCGCTGCCTGAACTGCCAGAACTGGGACATCGCGCACTACCCGGACAACCCGGAGGGCCGCGTGCTCGGGCGCCAGGATCCGCGGGAGCTGGCCGTGGAGGCGGTGAACATGATCGAGACCCCGCAGGGCCGCGCGATCGGGGCGGACCGGATCTTCTTCTCCGGGGGCGAGCCGACCATCCACCTCCCGTACGTGGAGGAGGTCGTCGAGCACTTTCGGGAGGTCACGGACCTCTGGAAGGTCAACTTCGACACGAACGGGTTCGCCACGCGGAGGAGCATGCGGCGGATCGTCCGGCTCGCGGACTCGATCACGTTCGACTTCAAGGCGTACTCGGACGAGCTGCACCGCGCCCTCACCGGCGCGCCCGTGGAGCCCGTTCTCCGGAACCTGGAGCTGCTGATCCCCTCCCACCTGGATCTGATCTGGGAGGTCCGGATCCTGCTGATCCCGGAGGCGCACGACGAGGAGGAGATCCGGGACATGTGCGAGTTCCTGGCGGATCTGGACGAGTCCGTGCCCGTCTGCTTCCTCGCCTTCCGCCCGAACTTCGTGCTGGAGCGGCACCCGGGCGCGCCGCGAGGGCTGATGCGACGGGCCGTGGAGATCGCGCGGGAGTGCGGGCTGGAGAATGCCTCCTGGTCCGGCCTGCCGGACCTGGAGGGTGAGGTGCCGCCACGGGTCCGGAACCACCGGAAGGCGCTGTCAAACCGGTACGGCGGGCACGAGGGGGCCGCCCTGATGGCCGGGTACGCGCGCGAGGTCGGGTGCCCGCGCCACCCCCGCGACTGCGGCGGCTGTCCCAGGATGGCGGAGTGCCCGGTGAAGCGGTACCGGGCGGCGCGGAGGACGTGATCACTCCCGCCAGCGGCGGAACTCCTCGAACCGGCGCTTGACCCGCCCGGGGATCCCGGGCGGGCTGAGCTCGCCCAGGTAACCCCGGTCGTCCTCCCGGAGCTCGATCCGCTCGCGCAGCTCGGCCCGGAGGAGGAACTCGCACAGGCCCGCGTTCCGGAGGACCGCGTCCCGGGGGCGGAGCGTGACGGACCACACGTAGTACACCTTGAAGGCCGTGTCCGGGAACATCCCGCCCCCGAGGTCGACCGCGAGCACGTCGCACGAGGGCTCGTCGAGGAGCTCCAGGACCCGCTCGAGCGTCTCGTACTCCCGAGCGTCCCCGGGGACGAACGTCAGCTCCCTGTGCTCCCTCTCCAGCCGGGTCATCGCCTCGCGCGCCTCCTCCCCGTAGTCCACGGCCACGACCCGGGCCGGACGGCGGCGCAGGATCCGGCGCGTGGCGGCGCCCCGATGGCAGCCGAGTTCCACGACGACGTCGCCCTCCCGCACGACCTCGCCCAGAAGCTCCCGGTACCGGTCCACGGAGCGGACCAACGCGATCAAGCCCGGGCCCCGCTAGGCTTTTGTCCGGCCGCGCGGCGCGGACCCAGGATGATGACGGTTTCAGGCGCCGAGTTCGGCCGGGGATGCGGACATCTCCCCGCACTGACCCCGGAGGGTGACGAGGGCCCTCCGGGGTCCGAGGGGTGAGGAGACCGGCCCGCGCTACCGACTCCGGGTGACCACCACCACCGCCCTCCGGTTGTTCGCCCCCACCCGAAACCGCTCCTCCGCGATCACCTCACCGCCCAGCTCCCGACGCAGGCGCCGGGCCATTCGGTCGTAGTACCGGTCCCCGATCGACAGGCCGACCCCGTACTCCCCCAGGCTCAGGGTGGCCAGCCCGGCCCCATCGATGTGCTTTCCGTGCGCGAGCCGGGTGAGGAGGCCCCGGATCACGGTCGCGCTCGGGGGCGCGCCGCCCGTCGCGAGCTCCCGCACCTCGTTCAGCGTCTCCTCCACCAGCCGCTGCGCCGTGCCTCCCACCTCCAGGTCCCGAAGCCTCGTTCGATCCGCCCGCGTCGTGCGGTACCCCTCGATCAGCGATCCGTCCACCCATTCCCGGAGGATCAGCCGGGCCGCGCCCTCCGGGTCCCGACCGAGTCGGTCGGCGATGGCCCGGAGGACCTCCCTTGGATCGTCCCCCTCCTCGACGCCGAAGCGCTCCCGCAGGGCGCCCGGGTACTCGCGCAGCACCCGGTCGATCACGCGGGTCGCCGGGGTGATCGGGTCCTCAAGGACGTCCGGGTCGAGGGCGCCGGCCTCCTCCCCCGCCTCCTCGGTCGGGATCACGCCGGGTGAGTCGATAATGAGGAGGCGGCGCCCCCCGCTCACCCACATCTTGCCCTTCGTGTAGCCGGCCTCCCGGGAGGTGGGGGCGGCCGCGCGGCGGGCGAGGGCGTTGATGAGCGTGGACTTACCGACGTTCTGCACGCCCACGACGCCCACGCGCACGGTCTCCACGTCCTCCGGCGCGACCTCGAAGATCGTGCGTCGGAGGTACCGAATGCCCAGCCGCTCTCGGCCGCTCACGTAAACGGCGGGCGCGCCCTCCTCCCGCTCGATCCGCTCCTTAACCTCCTCCGCCCGGGCCCTCGGGACGGTGTCCGCCTTGTTGAGCACGACCACGCGGGCGTAGTCGAACACGTCCTCGAGCCGCGCGAGCCGGTCCCAGCGGGTCTCCTCCGGGTACCGGACGTCCCGCACGTCGAGGACCACGTGGGACTCGGCCAGGACGCGCATGACGTGCCGGTACCACCGGGGCGGCATCGTCCTCCCCCCTCAGCAGCCTTTTTATCGCCGTGTTAACCTTCGGTCGTCACGGGGTGGTCGCCATTAAAGCTGACCTCGAGGCCCTGGAGACGCTGCAGCGGGACGTGGAGCCGGCCCGGGACGGGGCGCTCCCACGGCGGGTGGACGAGCGGATCGTTCGGGAGCTGTACGAGGAGGGGGAGCGGTTCGCCGCCTTCGGGGCCTACTACCGGCGGGAGAAGGGCTGCAAGGTGATGAAGGCGGCCGTGGACGGCGGGTTCGTGTGCCCGAACAAGGACGGTCGAATCTCGCGCGAGGGGTGTCTCTTCTGCCCGAAGATGGGTCGCACGATCATCACGCCCAACGTCGACCCGAGGAAGAAGATTGAGGAGCAGGCCCGGAAGCAGATGGAGGTCTTCCGGGAGCGGTACGGGGCGGAGAAGTTCCTGGTGTACTTCTACCCGGCGACGAACACGTACGCGCCGCCGGACGTGCTGGAGGAGCTGTACAACCGGGCGCTCGAGATGGAGGACGTGATCGGGCTGTCCATCGGCACGCGGCCCGACTGCCTGCCGGACGAGGTCCTGGACCTGCTGGAGGGCTACGTGAAGGAGGGCTACGACGTCTGGCTGGAGATCGGCGTGCAGTCGTACCACCACCGGACGCTGACGCGGGTGCGCCGGGGTCACGGGCTGGCGGAGGTGATCGACGCGATTATCCGGGCCAAGGAGCGGGGCATTCGGGTGGTGAATCACATCATCTTCGGGCTGCCGGGGGAGACCCGCGGGGAGATGCTGGAGACCGTGCGGGTGCTCTCGGTGCTGGGCGTCGAGGCGGTGAAGCTGTACCCGCTGGTCGTCCTGGAGCGGACGGACCTGGAGCGCCTGTACAGGGGCCGCCGGTACAAGCCGCTGAGCTACCGGGAGTACGTTCGGCTGCTCGCGGACGCGCTGGAGTGGATGGCGCCGACCGTGCTCATCCAGCGGCTGTCGAAGGATCGGGCGCCGGACGAGGAGGTGATCGAGCCGGAGTGGGACCTGTACCGGATGAAGGTGATCTCCGACGTGCGGCGGGAGCTGGCGCGGCGCGAGTCGCGGCAGGGTGCCCGGTACAAGGTGGGGCTGGACGCGGACGAGCTGGTGCCGCTGGTCAAGGGGGCCACGGGCGCGGAGGGCTCGGAGGTGCCGACGTAGTGCCCCCGCCCGGGCCGCTTCGTTACGGTCTTCGAAACGATTCGGGGGACGGCGGCCGTGGGTGGGCTATAGCCCGCCTTCTGTAGTCTTAGCTGGCGGCATTCACCTCAGCGGCCCACCATCCCCCTCCGGCCCGGTGCTCATCGGGGGCATCACCCTCGTATCATCGGGCTCACTCGGCCTCGCCCGCCGCCGGGCGGCCCGTTTCACCGCTCCCGCCGGCGTCCTCTGCGGGTTAGCTCGGGCCCCGTCACCGGGGCCCTTCTCGGCCCGCCCACGGCGGGCCTCAGCCGCGTCATCGCCATCCGCCGACGGACGTGTCGTTTCTGTGGCCGGACCCCGGCCTCTCGGCCGGCCCCCTCTCGGGGCGGCGGCCCGGGCCCGGGGGCGGAGCTTCCTCCCCTTAGCGGCCTGCCGGCCGCACCCCGACGGGCCCGCCCTCATTGCCGTGCTCCGGCGGGCCCTTCCCCGGGGCGGGGTGGCCGCCAGCCCACCCACGGCCGCCGACGTCCGCGGCGGCCCGACCGATTATAGACGTTACCCCGACCGGCTCCTAAACCTTATTTTACTCTCAACGAGAGCAGCCCGCGAGGGATGCCCATGAAGGTCCAAGAGATGCTTTCAATACTCTCAGACGTACTCACAGAGCACTACCGAAGCGGTGTATCACTGAAGGAGTCATTCTACCGAGTATTTGACGATCCGATGTCCATACCAAGCCATCAAGCACGAATGATCCACCGTCGGCTGATGGAGCTGGGCAAGCGACTCGGACTCTGCGAGGAAGTCCTCGACGACGTGATCCAGTCCGCCGGGTTCGAGGACCTGCGCCCCGAGCTCAAGGGCATCCTGGTCGCGGCCGCCGACGAGC
>JBDOKE010000051.1:0-4548 GCA_039833815.1 Methanobacteriota archaeon
ACCTCCGCGTCGAAGTAGTCGTTGATCGCGTTCCCACCCGCGCACACGATCGCCGCCGCGAGCGGAGCCAGCGCGGCCCGGACCGGATCGTGCACCCCGGCGACCAGCTCCCCGACCAGCACCCCCACCGCGGCCATGGCGCAGTTGACGGGGCGGGCGAGCTCCAGGTACGCTCCGAGGCTCACCCCGTCCACCCCGGGTATGACGAGTGTGGGCCGTCTGGAGCCGCCGCGCGATGAAGACGCCTCGATTGGCCGACCCCGCTACGTCACGAAGTGCAGCTTCGCGCCGCAGTACTCGCAGTGGAAGTCCTCCGTCACGCGCATCTCCGTGACCGCGAAGCCGCGGCGCTTCACCACGGGCCGCTTGCACTCCGGGCAGTACGTGTGCTCGTACTCGTGCCCCGGCACGTTCCCGGCGTACACGTAGTACAGCCCGACCTCGTACCCGATCTTCACGAACCGCTCGATCGTCTCCACGGGCGTGGGCGGTCGATCCAGCATCCGGTAGTCCGGGTGGAACCGGCTCACGTGCCAGGGCGTCTCCGGCCCGAGCTCCCGCTTGATCCAGCGGGCGAGCCTCCGCGCCTCCTCCTCCGAGTCGTTCAGCCCCGGGATCACGAGCGTGGTCACCTCCACGTGCACGCCCATCCGCTTCCAGATCTTGCAGGTGCGGAGCACCGGCTTCAACCGTCCCCCGGCCACCTCCCGGTAGAACTCGTCGGTGAACGCCTTGAGGTCGACGTTGGCCGCGTCCAGGGACTCACCCAGCAGCTCGGCGGTGGACCGGGTCGCGAACCCGTTGGTCACGTACACGCGGCCGAGCCCGGCCTCCCGGCACCGCTCGAACACCTCGATCGTGTACTCCAGGTTGATGATCGGCTCGTTGTACGTGAACGCAACGCTCTCGCACCCGGTTCTCCGGGCGCCCTTCACGATCCGGTCGGCCGGCCACTCTTCCATCGGCACCTCCTCCGGGCTCGCCTGGCTGATCTGCCAGTTCTGGCAGTGACGGCACCGGAGGTTGCAGCCCACGGTCCCGAGGGAGAACACGTCCGTCCCGGGCTTGTAGTGAAACAGCGGCTTCTTCTCGATCGGGTCCGGGACCGCCGTGCTGGCCCGGTTGTACGTAAGGAGCCTCAGCACGCCCCCCTCGTTCTCCCGAACGCGGCAGAACCCGCGCTCACCCTCCGGGATCGTGCAGCGGCGCGGGCAGACCAGGCACCGGACCGCCCCATCCTCGGCGCGCTCCCAGGAGCGTCCCTCCCACTCCTCCAGCCGCATGAACTCACCCCTGCGGGCCCGGCGACGGCGGGTGGGTACTTAAGTCCCCCGTCACCCACCGGCCCCGCGCCGTGACGACAGTCCCGCGCTGTAGAGGCCCGCCGGGCCGATGATAGGGCGGCTCATCGCCGAGCCCCTCACAGCAGCAGATCGTACTCGGTCAGGAGGTCCCCCGGGTCGGGCTCGCTCACCAGCCTCAGCTTCGAGGGAGGTACCGTCCCGCGCTCCACCCGGCGATGGAACGGGTCCCGCAGCGCGTGCAGCCAGGGGGCCAGCAGGACCCTGGGGTACCCGGAGGGCGAGTCGAGCTCGGTGCAACCGTACGCCATTTCCACCATGTCCACCCACGCCTCCACTCCCTCGAGGAACGCGATCGCCTCGGCCACCGTCCAGAGCCGGTACAGCAGCCGCGAGCGCGCGACCCGCCTCGCGAAGTCCAGAACCCTGATCACGACCCGATCACCGCCCATACCGGCCAGCTCCCGGGCCCACCGGACCCGAGCGTCGGGGGCGTAGGCCGGGGTGGGGTAGCGAACCCCCAGCGCCCTCACGGCCCGCTTGTGGGCGTCGACCAGATCCCGGTACAGCCTCCGATCCCTGAGTACCTCGGCGACCAGCCGGCCCGCCTCTTCCGCGTCCCGCCTCGTCCGCAGGTAGTGCGCGGAGCTGGCCACCACGAGCCAGCCTCGCACCTCCTCGTGGACGGTCCTCAGCGTCCGCTCGTCGACCTCCGGTGGCTCAGGGATCCCGCCGATCAACTGCAGCCGGGAGAGGAGATCCGAGTACTCTCGGCGCGAGAGCTCCGGCGGGCGCTCGCCCAGGGCGTGGGTGGGAGAGCCGGAAACGTCCGGAGGCGTGCACACCGAGGAGGGAACGCGGGTGGGTCCGGGCTCGTCCGGGGGCGTGGTGTAGAGCAGTGCGTGCTCGCGGGTTCCGGACTCGCCCAGCAGCATTACGTGGCCGCGGACGTTCAGGGCGAGGGCGGCCGCCATGATCGGATCGTAAAGGACCGAGAACGCCTCGAACAGATCGTGCGGGCGCGGAGTCCCGCGGCGGGCGTACTCCCGGGCCACGAGGTAGGCCCGCAGCGGGAGGCCCGCGGTGACCAGGCGCTCCCCCTCCCGCTCGACTCCGGTTAGGACCAGGGGCTGATCGGGATCCTGGTGAATCACGGCCTCTGGGTGCACCCGCAGGGTCTCTCCGTCCACGCACACCAGGTCCTTGACGGGCCCGTCAACGAGCGCCGCGAACGGGCGGACGGGGCGGCCGCGCTCGTCCTCCGCCTCGGGGAGCTCTCGGATCCCCTTCCTCCCGGGCGGTTTGACCAGGTAAAGGGCGCCCGGGAACACGGGTAGGGTGTCGGCCTCCGGTTCAACCAGGTACAGGTCCCGGTGGAAGCGACGGGTCCTCGCTCCCGGCATGGGGCCCCGCCCCCCCCATCGCGCCGATGAGGACGGAGGTCCCATTGGGTGAGGTCGACGCCGATGACCGGCACGGCTGCAGCTGAGGGCTCGGTACGCCTGCCCCTCATCACCCGGTTCAGGGCCCGAATGGTTCCTCATCGCCGGGTCGGCCAGCGGCACCGGTCTTCATCCGGTCCGTGGCCTAAAGGCTCCTCATCCCCGGCCGCGGTCCCCCGCTCGGAGGGTGGGGACCATCGAGGTCGCGCGGACGTCACCCGCTTGACGACCCGTTTCGTTCACAATTTTCTGCCCAAATGATGCCATTCTCAACGCTTTACTAAGCTCGAGGTAACCTTAATATTTCCGGGAAAGCCCGGCCCCCCGTCGGGGGTGAGGGCATGGTCGAGGAGGACGTGGTCAAGGTCACCTCCCAGTACCTGCGGCGGAGTGAGGAGCAGATCGCGGAGGTGTACGAGCAGCTGGGGATCGAGACGCTGAGCGACCTGGCCGCCTCGAAGCCGGATGAGATCGCGCGCGCGTTCGGAATCAGCGAGAAGACGGCGAAGAACATCGTTCGAGACGCGAGGAAGGAGGCGAGTAAGGGGATCGCGGAGCCGAAGACGCTGGCCGAGCTGCTGGAGGAGGAGGCGGAGCGGGACGTGATCCCGACGGGCATCGAGAGCTTCGACGAGCACATGGGTGGGGGGCTGCCGACCAAGACGATCGTGGGCATCTACGGGCCGCCGGGGGCGGGTAAGTCGCAGTTCGCGATGCAGGTGGCCGCGAACGTGCTGCGGGAGGGTGAGTCGGTGCTGTACGTGGACACGGAGAACGCGTTCAGCCCGCGGCGGTTGATCGAGATCGGCGGGTTCGACGAGGAGGAGGCGAAGGAGCGGATCGGCGACCGGTTCGTGCTGCGGCGGATCGTGGAGGCCGCGGCCCTGACGCAGTACTTCGACGAGGAGGAGGGCGAGTTCCTGGGGGAGGCGCTGAGGCTCGCTCCGAAGGTGGTGGTGATCGACTCGATCTCGCAGCCGTTCCGGCCCTACGGGGCGCGCGACAAGCTGCCGGAGCGCTCGCGGATGGTGGCGAAGATCCTGAACGCGGTGCTGAAGTACTGCACGCGGCACAACGCGCTGGGCCTGGTGACGACGCACGTGCAAGCGAACCCGGACGCGTTCGGTAAGCGGTGGCAGGACGTGGCGCCCACCGTGCTGAAGCACATCGCCACGTACCGGTTCAGCATCGAGTTTAAGGGGCGCACGGAGCGGGTGATCGCGCTGGAGGACGCGCCCGACAAGCCGCCGTTTGAGGTGGAGGTGGAGCTGACCGACCGCGGCCTGGTCGGCTAGGCCGGATGAGGAGACAGCCGGGACCCCGAGTCGCGATGCGGAGTGTGGCCGTAGCCGACGGCTACCTCCGCAGCCTCACCCTCATCCCCTCGGCGGCCACGAGCGTGTTCGGAAACACCTCCCGAGCCCGCCGGAGCGCCTCCGCCTCCTCCACCTTCGGGGACAGGTGCGTGAGCAGCAGCAGGGTCACCCCGGCCTCCCGGGCAACCTCCGCGGCCTCCCGGGGCGTGGAGTGGCGGTACCGGCGGGCCTCCTCCGGGTCCAGGAAGCAGGCCTCGTGCACCAGGACCTGGCAGCCCTGAACGGCCTCAGGGTCCGCGGGCCGCCCGTCCCCGGTGACGTAAACCGAGAGCCGGCCCGGTCGGGTGATCGCGTAGGGCCTCCTCCCCTCCAGCAGCACCCGGCGGCGCTCCTCCGGGGACACCTCCTTGATCAGCTCCGGGTCGGCCCGGCCCGGGATCTTGGGACTCTCGAGCCGGTAGCTGACGGTGGGCACCGCGTGCCGCGACT
>JBDOKE010000052.1:0-6798 GCA_039833815.1 Methanobacteriota archaeon
GCTCGTGGCCGAGACCGAGGCTGACAAGGAGCAGTACACGTACGTGCAGGACGGAAAGGAGAAGGATGTGACCATCTACATCAACACCCGCATCTACAAGATCTCTAAGAGCGAGCTGGGCACGAAAGACGACATGTACATCATCTACGTGCGGCGGGGCGTGCTGGACGCCCCGGGCGCCGTGGAGGCGGTGGCGAGGGTGCTGGCGAGCTACATCTCGCTGCAGCTACCGACGTGGCGGCACCGGTACGAGACGCTGAAAGAGCTTGAGGCCAAGGTGAAGGAACTGGAGGGTAAGGTGAGCGGGCCGGAGCGGCAGGGCGGTGGCAAGGGCGGCGGTAAGAGAGGCAAGGGTCCGGTGCTACCGGTGCTGGCGCTGGTCGCGCTGCTCCCGCTGGCGGCGCGCCGGCGCTAGCCTTTCCTCTCACGCCCCCTCCCGAATCGTTACGGATTTTGTAACGGTTGGCGCGGGCGGTTCAGGGGGCCTCGGCGAGCTCGTAGGGGTCGTGGTGGACGCGGACCTCGCGGCCGGGGCCGGTGAGCTCGAGCTCGGGGGCGTAGCCGAGGGATTCGAGGTCCTCGTAGAGGGGGAGGTGGCCGGAGAGGTCGCAGAGTTCGGCGTTGAGGGCGCCGGCGAGGTGGGCGGCGGCCTTGACGGAGACGGCGCTCTCGAGCTCGGTGAGGATGGCGATCTTTAGGCCCTGTTCGCGGGCTTTGCGGCCGAGGAGGAGGGTGTCGAGGAAGCCGACGCGTTGGACGGTGAGGGCGACGCCGTCGGCGGCGTCGAGGGCGTGGAGCTCGTCCTCGGTGCGCACCTTGACGTACACGGGGACGTCGGCGTCGAACTCGCGGGGGGTGAGCGCGATGACCTCGGCGTCGGTGGCGGCGCGGATCTCCTCGAGGGTGCGCTCGTTGGGGTGGTCGGGGAAGTCGAGGAGGATGGTGTCGAAGTTGAGGGTGGAGATGGCGGTGGCGTGGGGGGTGTTGGCGGGGATGCGGGCGGTGGTGTAGCCGGCGGTGAGGCCGTGTTGGGCCTCGCGGGGGCCGTCCTCGGGGTGGAGGCGGAGGGCGGATTGGAGGGTGCGGGGTTCGCCGCCGAGGATCTCGGTGAGGGGGAGGCCCTCGGAGCGGGCTTCGGCGTCGAGGATGGCCATCTCGTGGGCGGTGGTGGGGTCGTAGCCGAAGCCGAGTCCGGGGGTTCCGTCGGGGGTGTGGACGCGGCAGAGGTAGCCGGTCACGGGGCCGGCGGCAGCGTTTAAGGTGAGGCGGCGGGTCTCGGCGGTCAAGGTGGTCTCCCCGCCCGTGGGGTGAGGGGGTTTGAGTCGGGTTATAGTTGTCGGAGCGGGGAGTGCGGGCCGGTCGGTCGCGCGGTTGCTGAATCACGTGGGGTGTGAGGTGGTGGTGAACGACGTGCGGGAGTGGGAGGAGTTCACGTCGGAGGAGCGGGAGTACCTGGAGGTGTTGGAGCGGGAGGGGGTGGAGGTGGTGCTGGGTGGGCACGATCCGGGGCTGTTTGAGGGCGCGGACGCGGTCTTCGTCTCGCCCGCGATCCCGGAGGGGGCGGAGGGGCGGCGGCTGGCGGAGCGGGTGCCGGAGCGGATCACGGTGCGGGACGTGGCGGAGGTGCTGGGGGAGCTCTTTCCGATTCCGGCCGTCGGGGTGACGGGGACGAACGGGAAGACGACCACGACCTGGGCGATCGCGCACCTGTTGGAGGCGTGCGGGTACGACGTGTGGCGGTGCTCGTCCCTGGATCGGCACCTGGTGATCGAGGCGATCGTGGATGGGGTGGTGACGGGGGAGGTGGAGCGGTACGACGTGGCGGTGGTGGAGCTGCCGCACGGGACGATCCGGCTGGCGTCGGGGATTCGGTTGGACGTGGGCGTGCTGACGAACGTCGCGCCGGAGCACCTGGATGAGTTCGGGGGGTCGTTCGAGCGGTACGTGCGTCGGAAGCTGACGATCGTGGGCATGAGCGAGACGGTCGTGGCGGGGTACGACTGTCGGGAGCTGCGGGAGCGGTTGGAGGGGGCCGTGTGGTACTCGGTGCGGAGCAGGGGGGCGGACTACTTCGGGCGTCGAGTGGATGGGCGGTTGGCGGTGGAGGGTCCGAGGTGCCGGGTGGAGGCGGGATTCCGGCTGCTGGGGTACTACGTGGAGAACTGCACGGGGGCGGTGGCGGCCTGCCTGGAGTTTGGGGCGGAGCCGGAGGGGGTGGAGAGGGGGCTCGAGACCTTCGAGGGTGTGCCGGGGCGGATGGAGTTGGTTGGGGAGTTCGCTGGGCGGGTCGCGTACCTGGACGCGGCGCACAATCCGGAGGGTCTGCGGGCGAGCCTGCCTCCGTTCCGGGAGCTGGCGGAGGAGCGTGGGGGTCGGTTGCTCGTGAGCGTGGACAATCCGGACACGGTGACGGAGCGGGACAAGCGGGAGTTCGGGCGGATCGTGGGGGAGTTCGCGGACTTCGTGGCGGCGAGCGGGTTCAACGAGACGCTGGAGCGGCTCGACATGGACGCGGCCCGGGAGGTGGTGCGTGGGGCGGAGGAGTCGGGGTGCGAGGGGGTGGCGGTGCGGTCGGTGGAGGAGGCGGCGCGGGAGGTTGCGGGGCGTTCCAGGGAGGGGGACGTGCTGCTGCACGTGGGCCCGGGGGTGGTGAACGCGTACGAGCGGGTGCGGCGGGCGTTCCTGCGCGGGTTGTCCGAGGTGCTGGGGGATGAGGGTTGCGCCGGGAGGTGATCCGGCAGGGCCTGATCTACGCGTGCGAGGAGATGGGGGCGCACCTGCGACGGAGCGCGTTCTCGCCCAATATTCGGGAGCGGGAGGACTTCTCCTGCGCGGTGTACGACGCGGAGGGGGAGCTCGTCGCGCAGGCGGAGCACATCCCGGTGCACCTGGGGTCCATGCGCTGGGCCGTGCGGGCGGTGCTGGAGGAGTTCGGTCCGGGGGAGATGGAGCCCGGGGACGCGTTCCTGGTGAACGATCCGTACCGGGGCGGTACGCACCTGCCGGATTTGACCGTCGTCGCGCCGATCTTTCACGAGGGGGAGCCGCTGGGGTTCGTGGCGGTTCGCGCGCATCACGCGGACGTGGGGGGGAAGGTGCCGGGGAGCATGCCGCACGACGCGGAGGACGTGTACGCGGAGGGGCTGCGGATCCCGCCGGTTCGGCTGGCGGAGGGTGGGGAGCCGCGGGAGGAGGTGCTGCGGCTGGTTGAGGCCAACTCGCGCGGGGGTCGGGAGCGGCGGTACGATCTGCTGGCGCAGCTCTCCGCCGCGCTGTTGGGCTGCGAGCGGGTGGGAGAGCTGGTGGAGGAGCATGGGGTGGAGGCGTTCCGGGAGGCGTGTGAGTGGGCGAAGGAGTACGCGGAGCGGCGCATGAGGAGGGCGATCGAGCGGCTGCCGGACGGGGAGTACCACGGGGCGGATCGGCTGGAGGGTGATGGGGTTTCGGACGGGGACGTGTGGATCAAGGTGACCGTGAGCGTGGAGGGGGACGAGGTCACGGTCGACTTCTCGGGGACGAGCGAGCAGGTGGACGGGCCGGTCAACGCCCCGCTGCCGGTGACGTACTCGGCGGTGTTCTTCGTGCTCAAGGCCGCGCTGGACCCGGAGACGCCCGCGTCGGAGGGGGCGTACCGGCCCATCGGCGTGCGGGCCCCGGAGGGTACGGTGGTCAACCCGCGCCCGCCGGCCCCCGTGTGCGCGGGCAACGTGGAGACGTCGCAGCGCATCGTGGACGCGGTGCTGGACGCGCTGCGGGGGGCGCTCCCCGATCTGCCGGCTCACTCGCACGGGTCGATGAACAACGTGGCGATCGGGGGTCCGGACTTCGCGTACTACGAGACGATCGGTGGGGGTGCGGGGGCCTCCCCGGAGCGGGATGGGGAGAGCGCCGTGCACGTGTACCTGACCAACACGGCCAACACGCCGGTGGAGCACGTGGAGCGGGAGTACCCGATTCGGATCCTGGAGTACACGGTCCGACGGGGGAGCGGTGGGAGGGGTGAGCGCCGGGGTGGGGACGGGATCGTGCGCCGGTACCTGGCGCTGGAGCGGTGTCGGGTCACGGTGCTGGGTGACCGGGTGAGGAGGGGTCCGAGGGGGGCGGAGGGCGGTGAGCCGGGCGCGCCCGCTGAGTACTTGGTGGAGCGGGCGGACGGGTCGGTGGAGCGGCTGAGGTCGAAGGACTCGACCGTGCTCGAGCCGGGTGACATGCTCGTCGTGAGGACGGCCGGAGGCGGTGGGTACGGGCGGGTGAGTAAGGGATGAGGGTCTCCGAGTTTCAGCGGTTGATGGACGAGATCTACGGGGAGAAGGATCGGGAGCGGGGCCCGGAGCGGACGCTGCTCTGGCTGGTGGAGGAGGTGGGGGAGCTGGCGGAGGCGGTGCGTCGCGGGGACGAGGAGGGGATCCGGGAGGAGCTGGCGGACGTGATCGCGTGGGCCTTCTCGCTGGCCAACGTGGTTGGGGTGGACGTGGAGAAGCTGCTGAGGGAGAAGTACCCGGGGAAGTGCCCGAAGTGCGGGCGGAAGCCCTGCCGGTGCGGCGAGTGAGGGAGGGGGTGTTCACGGCGGATCTGGGGCTCGTGGGGGAGGAGCTGGAGCCCTACGAGCCGGTGACGGTGGAGGTGCGGGGTGGGGTGGTTCGTCGGATCGAGGAGGGTCGCGAGCGGGGTGGTCGGACCTACGACGCGCTCCTTCCGGCCCCGTTCAACGCTCACGTTCACGCGGCGGATTGGGCGTTTCGTCACGCGGGTTTGGGCCGGCCGCTGGAGCGGGTGGTGGCCCCGCCGGACGGGTTGAAGCATCGGCTGCTGAGGGAGGCGGGTGAGGGGGAGCTGGAGGGGGCGATCTCGGGGTTCCTGAGGGCGTCGCTGCGGTTCGGCTGCCCGGGCGTGGCGGACTTTCGTGAGGGTGGTCCGGAGGGGGTGCGGTTGGGGCTGAGGGCGGCGGGCCGGGTGGGGTTCCCGGAGTACGTGCCGATGGGTCGCCCGGGCTCGTGGGAGCCGGGTCGGGTGGAGGAGGAGCTGCGGCGGCTGCGGAAGGTGACGGAGTTCGTGGGCGTGCCTGACGTGCACCTGCCGGGGGAGGCGCTGGAGGCGGTGCGGGACTCGGGGCTGCGGGTGTTCGTGCACGTGAACGAGAGCTGGCGGTCGGTGCGGGAGTGCGTGCGGGAGCATGGGGTGACGGAGCTGGAGCGGGCGGTTGAGCTGTTGGAGCCGGACGGGGTGGTGCACTGCGTGGTTTTGACGGGTCGGGACGAGGAGCTGCTGCGGGAGCTGGATCCCCTGGTCGTGCTCTGCCCGCGCTCGAACGAGTACTTCGATCTCGGGGTGCCGGAGGTGGAGCGGCTGCGGGGGTTGAGGCTTGCGCTGGGTACGGACAACGGGATGTGCGTGGAGCCGGACGTGTGGGAGGAGGCCCGGTACGCCTGGCTGCGGTTGGGGCTGCGGCCGGTGGACGCGCTGCGGGCGGCGACGGTGACGCCGGCCCGGTTCTTCGGGCTTCCGGTGCTGGAGGAGGGGGAGCGGCTGCGGGCGGTGGGGCTAAAGGGCGTGCCGGCCCTGGATCGGGTGGTGGGGGAGGGGTTGAATCGGGTGGTGGCGCACCTGCTGCAGGCGGTGAAGCTGGCCCGGGTGGAGGTGCTGCTGGGGGAGGGTGGCTGATGGTTCGGTACGTCGTGCTGATGGACGGTTCGGATCCCTCGTTTCGGGCGCTGGAGTACGCGCGGGAGCGGACGGAGGACGTGATCGCGGTGTACCTGATCGACGCGCGGGCGTTCAAGGGCCTGAACGAGGAGATGGCGCGGGCCCTGAGGGAGTTCATGCGTCAGGAGGCGTCCCTGATCGAGGAGCTGGTGAGGAGGGAGTACGGGGCGCGGTTCGAGGTTGTGGAGGGGGAGGGTCCGGAGGCCGTGATGGAGTTCGCGAAGGAGGCGGGCGCCGACGCGGTGGTGGTGGGCGTGGGCAGCGTGCCGGGGTTCGAGAAGATCACGCTCCGGCGCGGGATCGAGGAGTGCGTGCGGGACGTGCCGGTGATCCTGGTCCCGGGTTAGCCGAGCTCCTTGCCCATGTACGGGCCCACGCGCTCGTAGCCCAGCCGCCGGTAGTACTCCCGGGTGCCGATGGCGCTGATCACGAGGATCCTCTCCGCGCCCAGCTCGCTCTCCGCGAGCTCCTCCGCCTTCCGCATCAGCCGCTCGCCGAGCCCGCGGTGCTGCACGGCCCGCGCGTCTCGCTCGCCGAGGGGGACGGTGGGCCCGACGACCTTCAGCTCGCGCACGATGGCGGTCTCCGGGTCGATCTCGGGTCGGTGCGCGTGCTCCGTGGGCTTCCGCAGGCGCAGGTATCCGAGGATCGCGTCCGCCTCCGGGTCCTCGTAGGCGAGGAAGTAGTCGACGCCACCCTTCCACGTGCGCTCCTTGATGATCCGTAGCTCGGCCCGCTCCGGGTCGACCTCGGCCCCTTGGCGCATGCGGTGCCCGGCCTCCCGGCACCGGATGCACCGGCACTCCCAGCCGCGCTCCTCCATGTACTCGTGGACGAGCTGCCGGAGGTTCGTCTTCCGGATGCCCGCCGCGGCCAGGTGGGCGGGGATGTCCCGCTGCACGCGCATGATCCGGCAGTACTCCGGGATGTACCGGCGCTTGGCCTCCGCGATCACCCGCACGGCCGTTTCCTCGTCGTACGGCTCGTACTCGCCCCGCTTCCACAGGTCGTAGAGCGGCGTGTCCTCGAAGACCATGCACGGGTAGATCTTCAGCATGTCCGGCTTGAACCGCGGGTCCCTGAACAGGCGCTTGA
>JBDOKE010000053.1:0-2060 GCA_039833815.1 Methanobacteriota archaeon
ACCGTGCGGGCGGTGGAGCGGGAGGAGGGGGAGCCGCTGGCGGGACCGGCGGCGTTCAACCGGGTGTACGTGCGGGACGGGAGCGTGTACGCGGTCCCGCCGGAGGGCGAGTTCGGGCGGGAGATCCGGGAGGAGGGGGTGGACGCGGGCGTCTCGTTCGACGAGGGGCTCGCGGCGCGGCTGGCGTACGAGGTGGAGGAGCTGCTGGCGTCGGGGGGCGGTGAGACGACGGTCCGGGCGCGGAAGGTCTCGCGCCCCTCGCAGGTGAACATCCGACTGTCCGATCGGCTGCTGCGGTACGTCACGGAGCGGGGGAAAGAGATCGAGGTGAAGGGCCCGGTGTTCGTGACCCTGGAGGCGGAGGTCGGGTGACTGGGTCCCTCCTCACCGCTCCGACTCGGCAATCCGCCGTACTCCTCATCCCACCCGACCGCCGGGATCCCGGCGTTCAACGATATAACCGTCGGCGCCTCTACGGTACGGAGGGGGAACCGCGGTGACCGACACCGGGGTGCGGCCGTTCCACGTGTACGTGCGGATCGCGGTGGAGTTGTTTCTGGCCTCCACGGTCCTCGGGGTTGCCCTGTACCTGATCTTCCCGAAGATGCCGAAGCTGATCGTCGCCGCCGTGAAGCACCGGGTGGAGCGGCTGGCGGCCCTGCTCCCGTTCGGTAGGGAGCGCATCACCGTCGCGATCCTGATCTGGAACTCGGTGGTCGTGCTGCTGTGCGTGTTCGGTGGCATCCTGGCCCTCCTGATCGACCGGATGATCCTGTCGATCATCCCCTCACGACTGCGGCATCGGGTGGAGCAGCCCCCGTACGCGGACGCCCTGATCCGACTGGCCCGGTGGATGGGGTACGAGGTGAGCCGGTACCGGGAGGCGGACGTGATCCTGACCCTCCGGCTGGGTCCGCTCGTGGTGCCCTTCATCAACGGGGTGGCGGCGGGCTCTTTCTTCGCCTCGGTGGCGCATCAGTTCGGCGCGCACCGGGTGATCAAGCTGCTCCTGCTGCCCCACGGGATGATCGAGTTCCCCACGGTGATCGCGGCCGCGGCGCTGGGACTGTACCTGGCGGATCATCTCATCCACCGCGATCAGGTGCATCGGCGGTGGCCCGACGCGAGCCTTCGGCCCCCTAGCTGGGTGGTGCGCAGCGTCTCCTACTGCCTCTTCGCGCTGACCGCGGCCGCGTACGTGGAGGTGCACGTGTCACCCAAGCTGCTGGCGGGGAGCGTCGGATGCATCTTACGGTGAGGGAGCTGGACGTGGAGGCCGCTCCGGACGAGCTGTACGCGGCCCTGCGCACCCTCTCCTCGCACACGTTCCTGTTCGAGTCGGCGGAGGTGGGGGAGAGCGGCCGGTACTCCTTCGTCGGCTTCGCCCCAGCCCTGCGGATCGCCTGCTCGGGCGGTCGGGTGCACGTGGACGTCTGGGACCCCGAGTACGATCTGGTGGACCGGGCCCGGAAGCGGTCGGACGAGGACTACTTTCAGCTGATGCGCCGCCTGTTCTCCGGGCTCCCGGAGGTGAAGGGCTCGGGGTTCGTGGGCGGGCTGGTGGGGTACATCTCGTACGACGTGGTGGAGGACTGGCTGGACGTGCGGCCAACGACGGTGCCGGACCCCCGGTGGCCCGAGTTCGAGCTGTGCCTGTACGACTCCGTCGTCCGGTACGATCACGTCGAGGGCCGCGTGGAGCTCGTCTCCGTGCACCCGGACGAGTACGAGGTCGAGTGGCGGGCGGAGGCGATCGAGGAGTGCGCCCGGGACGCGGGTGGATCGGTGGCCCCCCGGGTGTACCGGGCCGGTCCCGTGCGCCGGGACGTGGGGCGGGAGGAGTTCGAGGAGATGGTCGAGCGCGCCCGGGACTACATCGTCTCGGGCGACATCTTCCAGGTCGTGCTCTCCCGGCGCGTGGAGGTGCGGGCCGCGGCCGACCCGCTCGAGGTGTACCGGCGGCTGCGTGAGATCAACCCGTCCCCGTACATGTACTGCCTGGAGTTCGACGAGCGTCGGATCGTGGGCTCCAGCCCCGAGACGCTGGTCAAGCTGGAGGG
>JBDOKE010000054.1:0-5102 GCA_039833815.1 Methanobacteriota archaeon
GCCTCCGGGAGGCCGTCCTCAGCGTGCAGTCGCCCCGGTTCGCCCGGCGCCGGCTCCGGCTCGAGTTAAAAGGGCTCGACCGGCTGGATCGCGAAGCCCTTGAAAGCGTCCGCGAGGTGGTGAACCTACCCCCGTCCGAGATCGTGAAGGAGGCGCGCCGGCTGGGGATCCCGGTCGAGGTTGACCTGCAGGATGGTTGAGCTGGGGTACGAGCGGGCCGAGCGCTGCGAGGTGCAGGGGAGGCCCGCCTGCCGGGTCGGGCTCAGGAACGGCAGGCGCCTGATCCACGACGCCCACCTGTCCCGCCCGGAGCACTACTACTCCGTGTACCAAAGCTGCTGCAACTGGGAGTGCAAGTTCTGCCACTCCTGGCGGTTCACGCAGCGCCCGGTCGGGACGTGGTGGAGCCCCGAGGACTTCGTCGAGCGCGCGCTCGAGTACCGGGAGCGGGTGACCGTGTGGGAGCCCCGGGAGCGGGCCACGGCGTTCCACGCCCACGACCTGTGCCTCGGGTGCGGTCGGTGCGTGCTGGGGGAGCGCCCCGACTGGTGCCCGGGCCGGGTCGACCCGGACGACATCGTGCCCAGCCCGCAGGGGTGGGGGCCGGCCCGCAACATCGTCGCGTTCACGGGCGGCGACCTCACCTGCCGGCCCGACTTCTACGTCGAGGCGATCCGGGCGCTCAAGCGCGAGACCGACGACCTGTGGGTGCTGCTTGAGAGCAACGGGTTCGGGCTCGTGAGGGAGCACGTGGAGGAGCTGGCCGCGGCCGGCCTCGACTCCGTGTGGCTGGACATCAAGGCCTGGGATGAGGAGACGCACCGAAAGCTCACCGGGGCCACCAACCGCTACACGCTCGAGAGCGTGGAGCTGCTCCGGGACCACGACATCGTGGTGGAGGTGTGCACGCTTTACATTCCCGGGCACGTGGAGGCGGACCAGATCCTGCGCATCGCGCACCACGTTGCCCAGGTCGACCGGGACATCCCGTTCACGATCCTCGCGTACTTCCCGGAGTACAAGCTGTCCGCCCGACCGCCGCTGAGGTCGGAGCTCGAGACGGCCGAGCGGCTCGCCCGAGAGGTGGCGGGGCTAAGGAGGGTGCGGATCGGAAACGAGCACGTGGCACTCCCGGGGTGATCGGATGACCGGGAAAACCAAATGCTTCTGCGTGTGCAAGGGCCGGTACCCGGCCCCCGCCCTCGCCGTCGACGGGATCGTCCCCTACGAGGGTGGGATCGTGCTGATCAGGCGGGGACGCGAGCCGTTCAAGGGTCGGCTGGCCCTGCCCGGCGGGTTCGTGGAGTGCGGTGAGACCGTGGAGGAGGCCGTGGCCCGTGAGGTCCGCGAGGAGACCGGGCTGAGGGTCAGGCCCGAGCGGCTCGTGGGCGTGTACTCGGACCCCGACCGGGACCCCCGCGGGCACGTCGTCTCCGTGTGCTTCCTCTGCAGGGTGGAGGGGGGCGAGCCGCGGGCGGGCTCCGACGCGGCCGACGTGGAGGTGGTGGACCCGGACGAGCTGTCCCCCGAGGACCTGGCCTTCGACCACTACAGGATGCTCCGGGACGCGGGGATTGTGGATTGAGGAGGGAGGTGGAGGGGGCCGCGCTGCTGGCCCTGGGTGCGGCCGTGCTCACGCTCTCCTCCTACGCCCTGCACGGTTTCTCGGAGCCTCCCCGGCTCCCGGAGACGGACAACCCGGCGCTGTGCGACCGCTTCTTCACGATCGTCTCCGGGTTCCTGTCGGGAACGGTGATGGCGGGGATGGGGGCCCTGAAGTTCCGGAAGAACGAGAAGGTGCGGGCCGCGCTGGGGCTGCTGAGAAAGGCGGAGAGGTACCTGGAGGAGGGGTCCGAGCGCATCCCGGCCAAGTACAACGCGCTCACCTACGCACTGCGGGCGCTGCGGTGCGTGAAGCGCGCGGCGGACCTGCTCGAGGAGGTGGAGCGGGAGGCGGAGGAGTCCGATCGGGGTGGTGAGGATGTACGAGCCGCCGAGCGAGAGTCCGGAGCCCGGGGATCGGGTGGTGGTGACGGGGATCGTGGTGAGCGAGGATCCGCTGACGATCGACGACGGAAGAAGGATCGTGAGGTGTCCACCGGCGGAGACGATGGAGGTGAGGAACGAGCACGGGGAGCGGACCGAGAGGCCGCCGAAGCGGGGTGAGGTGGTCCGCGTCTTCGGTGTCGTGATCGACGCGGACGAGGACCGGATCACGCTCGAGCCGCACGCCGTGCAGCGGCTGAACCTAGAGCCCGAGCTCTGGCGAGACGTGCGCCGGGTGACCCATCAAGAATAAACAGCCTCCCCGCCGAACCCGGCCGGGGGCGAGCGCATGACCCTGTTCCGGGCGTACCAGGAGGAGGCCAGGTACTTCAAGTACGCGTTCAACGCGGCCGGCAAGGTCGTGGAGGAGGCCCCGCTGATCGTCTCCCCGGACAAGGGGATCCTGTCCCGGGCGATGGACGCCTCGCACATCGCCATGGCCGTGCTCGAGATGCCCTGGGAGATGTTCGACGAGTACGAGGCCCCCACGGAGGAGGACGAGCTGATCTACGGGCTGGACATGGAGGAGGTGACCCGCATCGTCCGGCGGGCGCGGGTCACGGACGAGTTCACCCTGGAGGCGGAGAGCGAGGAGGAGGTGATCGTGAAGCTGGCCTCGGGCGGGTACGAGCGCGAGTTCCGGCTGCGGAGCATCGAGGTAGAGGACATCCCGGACGAGCCCGAGCTGGACTACACGGTGGAGGTCACGGTGGTCCCGGACTTCGTGCAGGACGCCGTGCGGGACGCGGACCTGGTCAGCGACACCGTGAAGGTCGGCGTGGAGGACGGGACGTTCTACTTCAAGGCGGAGGGCGAGCGGGGCGTGGTACAGCCGAAGGTGAGGGAGGGCGCCGAGGCCCTGCTGAGCTTCGACGCCGAGGAGGACGTGGAGACGGCCTACCCGCTGGACTACCTGAAGGACATGATCCAGGCCGCCCAGGGCGCCGAGAGCGTCATCATCCGGCTCGGCGAGGACATGCCGCTGGAGCTCGAGTTCCGGATCGGTCCGGCCGGCGAGGGCCGGCTGAAGTTCTACCTGGCCCCGCGGGTCGAGGAGTAGCCTACCCGGACCCGTACAGGTACCGATCCAGCAGCGCCTTCGGGTACCCCACGTACGGGATCCGCAGCACCACCTTCCCGCTGATGTACTTCGGCGGCACCGGCGACCACGGGTCCGGCAGCGGGTTGTTGTCCCCCTTCGTGACCACGCCCCGGGGCGTCTTCGCGATCACCCGGTGCACGATCGGCACCGACCGGCCCGGCAACCGGTAGACGACTATGTCCCCCCGGCGGATCTCGCCGTACGGCACGCCCACGACCACCAGCACGTCGCCCACGTTGTAGTACGGGTACATGCTCTCCGATATCACCGTTACCACCGGGTCCGGCGTGCCCAGGGCGAACCCCAGCCCGTACCGGAGCCCGTACCCCAGCGCCACGCCGAGTACCACGTACACGACCGCGGCCCTCCACCCGCTCAGCGATCGAAACCACCGGACCGCGCGCTTCAACCCCGTCAACCCTGAGCTCCCCCGGCGGGCGCCGTCCCCGGCTGAGAAATAGGTACCGGGGACCGCCACCCTCCCCACCGACCCAACGGCAGAAATTATCCCAGGTTACGGTCGGCTAAACCGGGGCTGACCTTGACCGCGATCATGTTCGTGGGCACCTGCTCCAACTCCGGCAAGTCCTTCCTCACCGCCGCCCTGTGCGCCTACCTGCACCGGCGCGGGGTGGACGTGGCCCCGTTCAAGTCCCAGAACATGTCCCTGAACTCCTACGTCGCCCGGGAGGGCGGAGAGATCGCCGTCGCCCAGGCCTTCCAGGCCCGCATGGCCGGGCTGGACCCCTCGATCCACCACAATCCGGTGCTGCTCAAGCCCCGCGGCGAGCGCCGCTCCGAGGTCATCGTGCACGGCCGCCCCCTGGACACCATGACGTACGACGAGTACCGCCGGATCGCCCTGGACGAGCCCTGGGAGGCCGTGCAGGAGTCGGCGGAGCGACTCGCCGAGGAGCACGAGGTCATCGTGGCGGAGGGCGCCGGCTCCCCGGCCGAGATCAACGTCCTCGACACCGACATCGCGAACCTGCGCGTGGCGGAGCTTCTGGGCGCGGACGTGGTGCTCGTCGCCGACATCAGCCGGGGCGGGGCGTTCGCCGCCGTCTACGGGACGATCAAGCTCCTCCCCGAGCGCTGGCGCCGGCGCATCAAGGGCTTCCTGTTCAACAAGTTCCGGGGCGACGAGTCCCTCCTGAAGCCCGGGATCCGCGAGCTCGAGCGCCGGCTCAACGTCCGGTACCTGGGCACCCTCGGGTTCATCGAGGACTTCTGGATGCCTTGGGAGGACTCCGAGGCCCTGGACTCCCACTCCCCCGGCCGCGGCACCGTGCACGTGGCCGTCGTCCGCCTCCCCCGCATCGCCAACTTCACCGACTTCGAACCCCTGGCCATGGAGCCCGACGTCCGCGTCGAGTTCGTGGACCCGCGAGACTCCCTCCCGGAGAGCGCGGACGCCGTCATCCTCCCCGGCACCCGCACCACGGTCTCCGACCTGGAGGAGCTCCGCCGGCGTGGCATGGATGAGGAGATCGTCCAGGCCGCCCGGGAGGGCACCGTCGTCCTCGGCGTGTGCGGTGGCTACCAGATGCTGGGCCGAAGGCTGATCGACGAGGCGGGGACCGAGCTGGACGAGGGCGAGTCCGTGCCCGGGCTGGGCCTGCTCGACGCGATCACGATCTTCCCCGCCGACGCGACCAAGGTCACCGTGCGAGCCCGCGGGCGCGTCCTGCACCCCCGGCTGCGAGGCATCGAGGTTGAGGGGTTCGAAATCCACGAGGGCCGCACCCGGTCCCGGGATCCGGCCTTCCTCCGCGTCCGCGATGGGTACGGGAACGACGGCTCGGGCTCCGACGGCGCGTACCGCACGAATCCCCCGGTGCTCGGCACGTACCTCCACGGGATCTTCTTCAACCGACGGTTCCGGCACGCCTTCCTGCGGTGGGTCTCGGGCGGGAGGTGGCGTCCCCCAGGGTACGACGTGGTGCGGCGGGCC
>JBDOKE010000055.1:0-1729 GCA_039833815.1 Methanobacteriota archaeon
TGGACCGGAGATCCGGTCGTCTCCGTGCTGGCCTCACTCGTCGGGTCCGCCGCGGAGACCGTTCCGAAGCTGAACGACAACATCGTCGTTCCGGTCGCCGTGGCCCTGTTCCTGCTGTGGTGGTGGAACCGATGAGGGGTCGAGTACTCACCGCGGCCGCCTCCCTGACCCTACTGGCCCTGCTGATCCCGTACGGGCCCGATTACCTGGGCCCGGCGGCTCTGCTCCTCGAGGGCGGCAGCAAGTCCAAGGTTGCGTCCTTCCTCCTCGTGGTGGCGACGATCTCCCTACTGTCCGCGATCGTTAAGGTGCCCGACCGACCGGCGCTCAGGGCGGCGGTACTGCTGCTGCCGTTCCTGTCGAACGCGCTTCACTGCGTCGGTGCCCTGATCTCCGGATTCCCACCCGACGTCGAGATCTTCACGTTCGACGGTGTCAAGCTGGAGGGTGACTCCCCCTTCCACACGCATCTGGGTAAGTCCGCCGTATCCTCGGTGCTGCCGCTCGCACCCTCCACCGTGCACTCGGGCCTCTCCCTGTGCCGGCTGTACCCGGCCCCCATCAGAGCGGTCGAGCTCGCCGTCGTCGTGACCTCGCTGACCACCGCCGCCGCGGTGGGTCGAGGACCGATAACGTGCCTGGCCGGCGCGCTCCTAACCATGAGCACGGTGGACGGAGGTGGGTTCTCACTACCCTACGTCCACGGGTGCTGGATAATGGCGGTATCCGAGGCGCTCAGGGGCAGGACGGTGAGCTCCCTGACCTTCGGGCTGGCGGCGGTGCTATCACCGTACGCCAAGCTGGTGCTCGGGACCGTGGTCACGTCGAGGTACTACGGGTCGCGGTGGGACCGGATCCTCCTGGTGCGGCTGAGCGGTCCGAAATCAGCCCTGATTCGAGCCGGGGCCAGGCCCATCCGGGACGATCTCTACGCCATCGACGCCCGCGATCGCGGGACGTACTTGAGGAGGCTTGAGGCAGAGCTGCGCCGGGAAGGATGCGGGCGGCAGGAGGTGCTGATGTTTCCGAACATCTACCCGTACCTCATGGGTTGATCCTACCCTCGACGAACCTCCTTAGGTCCTCCTCCCCCACCCCTTCCAGGACTTCGGACAGCCTCTTCACCGCCCGCTCGACGAAGCTCTGAACAGTGCTCTCCAGCTCCTCCTTGATCCGCTCGAGCTCTTTCTCCAGTTCCTCCGCTCGCGAGTCTATCTTCGACTTGGACCGCTTCAGCTCCGTTCGAACGCGGTCCGCCTCGCGCCGGAGCTTCGCCACCCGCCGCCGAACCTCCTCCTCCATTTCAACCACCTCAACTAGCCCGTCCAGGTCGATCTCGGCCCGCACGATTTCACCCAGCAGCCGATCGAACTCCCCCTCGTCCATCGTCTCCCGGAGGTGCTCGGTCAGGTCCTCCAGGAACCGCTCGACCCGCAGCGAGGTCTTCGGGTCGAGCTTCCGCAGTTGCTCTCCCAGCCTCGCCGGGTAGGCCTTGTACGACCTCAGCCTCCCTCACCCGCCCGCCGCTCTAGCTCCTCGATTCTCACGGGCAGCCGCTCGTCCGGCCTGATGCGCTCGATGTACTTCCTTCGGAACTCGGGATCCTGCATGCGGCACCGCTCGCTCCAGCGTCGCCACTCCGGGTGCGACGTGAGCCGTTTCCACGCCCGCTTGAACCCGATCTCGCGCACGTTACCGAACGAGATCGGGGTGAAGTCGCACGGGGTCA
>JBDOKE010000056.1:0-5329 GCA_039833815.1 Methanobacteriota archaeon
TCCTGCATGCGGCACCGCTCGCTCCAGCGTCGCCACTCCGGGTGCGACGTGAGCCGTTTCCACGCCCGCTTGAACCCGATCTCGCGCACGTTACCGAACGAGATCGGGGTGAAGTCGCACGGGGTCACCTCCCCGTCGTTGGTCACGTGGCACTGCACGTACCCGGCGAAGCATCCGGACCCGCGTCGGCTGTTCACGTACGACATCACGGACACCCGCGGGCCCGAGCGGCGCTCCCGGTTCCACCTCAGGTGCAGGTCCACGAGCTCCTCGCGGTGTCGCTTGGACAGCATGACGTCCTCCCGGTGCAGCAGGCGGCCCGTCGGTACGGCGTCGAACACGGTGACCTCGTGCACCCCCAGTCGGTGGGCGAGCCGGAGCAGGTCCTCCACCCGCCCCGTCTCCACGGCCTCGGGGGTGGCGTACGTGGAGATCCCCACCAGGAGCCCCTCCCGCAGGCAGGAGCGGATCCCTTCCAGGCACCGCTCGAAGAGTCCCGGGGTCCCACGCAGCTCGTCGTGCTCGTCGGGGTCGGGGCTGTCGATGCTCACGTGCACCGCGTAAACCCCGGCCTCGACGAGCTCCCGAACCCGCTCCCTCAGCAGGTATCCGGACGTGAACACCGTTGCGATCGCCCGGTTCGGATCCACGCTCGAGATCAGCTCGGGCAGGTCCTCCCGGACCAGCGGGTCGCCGCCGGTGAAGGTCACGTTGTACGTGCCCAGGTCCAGGGCCTCCCGAATGACCCCCTTCCACTCCTCCGCGGACAGCTCCTCCCGGCGTCGCCGGGCCGCGCTGCAGTGCACGCAGCTGCACGGGCATCGGGCCGTGATCGCCAGGGTAACGGCCTCCGGAACGCGGCGTCTCAGCAGCTCGGACCTCAGTCGAGCCTTGACCATCCGGATGAAGGCCTTGCTGGGGAGGGGAGGTAGGTACAGGGAGAAGACGATCCGATCGTTCAGAACGGCCGCCGGCTTCTCCTCCTCCAGGTGCCTGAGCAGCCTCCTAATCGGGCTCAGGAGCCCGGACAGCCTGCCTGAGAGCTCGAAGTTGACCCGACCGTCTCTTATCACGGCCTCCAGCCGGACCCCGGGCTTGTCAAGCAGGGTCACGCGCAAGGCGCGCTAGGACCCCAGCGTGCTGTGCGGGATGCGAATGTTGAGGATGAGCAGCGCCAGCGCCGTCAGGGAGACGGTGGTAACGATCCTAGAGGCCGCCTTACGGTCCAGAACCTCGCGCAGCGTCTCCTCCAGGATCCTGCCCCCGTCCAGGGGCTTGATCGGCAGGAGGTTGGCCACACCCACGCCCAGGGACAGCAGCCCAAGGAGCTCCAGAAACGCCATCAGGTGAAGCGCGAGCTCGGACGGCCAGTACCCTCCGAAGTCCGGGATCACGTAGACCCCCATCACGGTTCGACCGTGCCAACCCCGCAGCGTGACGCGCTTCACGCCCCGGTCCGTCCGGACGATCACCCGGTCCCCTGGCCGATGCTCGCTCACCACCCTCCTGAGATCCTGCACGGAGTGCACCCGATGCCCGTCCACACCGAGGATCCGCTCGCCGGGCTCGAGCGGGACGTCCTTGAACAGCCTCCCGTGGACGATGACCCCGTCCCCTAACACCTTAGGGACGAGCGACAGCCCGGTCACCGCCCCCAAGCACGCCAGGTACGTGAGCACGTTGAACGCCGGTCCCGCGCTCAGGACCTCGATCCTCCGCCTCAGGTCGGCGCGCTCGAACTCCCGCTGATCCGGCTCCACGAACGCGCCTGGGAAGAGTAAGACCAGGAAGAACCCGACGCGACGTATGCGGATGCCGGCCAGTCGCAGCGCCACCGCGTGTCCCAGCTCGTGGATCACGAGAATGAGAGCCAGGGAGACCGCGCCCGAGATGAGGGGGATCGTCACCCCGGGCAGCAGGGGCACGAACTCGCCTCCCCCGCGGCCCGAGACCGCGACCCCACGCACCAACAGGTACGTGGCCAGCCCGATTCCGAGGACCCCGATCACCGGGGAGAGCCGGACCGTGACCTTGAGCAGCGCCCCCGCTCGACCGCGGGTCAGCCTCTCCAGTCCGGGCACCCGGTCCGTGTACTTGTAAAGGACCCCCCACTTGAACTCCATCCCCAGCGCCCTACCCAGTCCCACGACCGCCGCCACCGCGATCGCCAGCGTCAGGAGGACGTCCCACCTCAACACGGTGCCCCCAGGAGTGGATCACGATGCGCGAGGTGAGGTACTCCAAGGAACGATGGGAGCTGCTACGAAGGCTCCGCCGTCGAGCCCGTCGGGTGATCGAGACCCTCTCCGAGCTGGGATTGGAGGGCTGGGTGCACGGTAGCGTGGCCCGCGGGGACGTCCGAAAGGGCAGCGACGTGGACGTGTTCGTGCCCCAACCCACGTCCCCGCACGTCGTGGACGCTCTCGTCGAGTCCTCCCCGTACCCGGTCCTTAAAGTTGTGGCCACGCTGCCCACTCCGAGGGACTGCGTGCGGGTTAAGGTTCGGATGGAGAGGAACGTGGAGGTCGTCGTCCCCATCACCACGCCCTCGGACCGGGAGCTCGAGTTCTACGACTTCTCCGGGAAGCTCACCCCGAGGGAACTGCGGCGGGACGAGCGGGTGCCCGGCGTCGACAAGCGGCTCCGGATGATCGAGCCGCGGTCGTGGGGCCACGTGGAGTACTCCATCATCGGTCGGGAGGGGGAGGTGGCCGCCAAGCTGGGCATCAGCACGCAGCTCGTCAACGAGCGGATCAAGGCGCTCACACGCAGGGATAAAGTAGGGGTGCAGGGGGTCCACGCCAAGGTCGAGGGGCCGCCGGGCGAGCCCACGGTCGAGCTGCTCCGGCGGCTGGCCCGGAGCAACCCGAAGGCGGCGGAGAAGCTCTCCGAGCTGGGGGTGTGATCATGGAGCCCGTCACCCCGGACGACCCGCGCCTCCGCCTGCTCCTGTCCTTCGTTCGCCATGCTAGGGAGCGGGCGGCCTCCGGAGCCTACGCCGACGTGAACCGGCGCCGGCTCACGGAGGTCCTGGAGGAGATCGAGTCCAAGCTGCAGGAGCTGCGCTACTCGTACCGACCGCCCGAGCAGGTCGCCGAGGAGCTCTCCCGGCTGAAACCCGGGCTCGAGGAGGCGGCGAACCCCGAGGAGCCCGACCTCCGCTGGCTGCTCGAGTACCTCGAGCACGCTGACCGGCTGTTCGGGCGCGAGGTTCGGGACGAGGCCGACGCCGTGCTGTGCACGGTGTGCGAGGTCCTAAGCGTGCGCGAGCACCCGGAGGCCGACAACCTCCGGGTCACCACCGTGGGAGCCGGGGACTTCGGCCGGAGAACCGTGGTTACGAACCTGGAGGACGTGGAGGAGGGCGACTCGATGGCCCTGGCGCTGCTGCCGCCCCGGGAGTTCATGGGCGTGGTCAGCGAGGGGATGTTCTGCGGCCGGGCGGACGGAGACCCCGGAGAAGTCATAGAGCCCCCGAATCGGGGCGAGGTCCGAAGCGCGGTGATGGAGTGGCTGGAGGGGGAGTAAGGGATGGTGGAGCCGGAGGACCTGACGTACCGGGAGAAGCTCGTCCTGCTGGCCCTGTACGAGGAGTTCGATGGCGGACCTGCGGGCGTGAAGAAGCTGTCCCCCGTGGTGCACATGGACAAGACCAAGGTCGCCCGGGCCCTCAACGAGCTCGAGGAGAAGGGGCTGGTGGAGTTCGAGCACATGAAGGGGCGCTGGCTCACCGAGGAGGGCGAGCAGCTCGCGAAGGAGATCGCCAAGGAGCTGGACCTGCCGGAGGACGAGGGACCGTACCAGTGCTCCGAGTGCGGTCGGAAGTACAAGCACCTACGACTGAAGTGCGCGGTCTGCGGCGGCGAGATCGAGGTTAACAAGGACCACCCGGACGCGGCCAAGGCGGAGTGGAACCTGGAGCGCGCCCGGAAGGGCTTCCTCTAGCCCCACTCCCCGCAATCGTTCTTGGGGAGCTAACGTTTGAAGCGGCACTGGGCGGAGGTGAAGGCGCGGGAGGTCGAGGAGCACCTCGAGAGGCACGGGCTGGAGAGGGCCATCGTGGCGAGCGGCGCCTCAACCTCCGGCCGGCTGCACATCGGAAACGCCCGGGACGTGCTCACCGCGGACGCCGTGGCCCGGGTGCTGGAGGAGCGAGGGCATGACGTCCGGGTGCTCTGGGTCTCAGACGACGTGGACCCGCTGCGCCGCATTCCACGGGACCTCGAGGGCGAGCTCGACGAGAGGTACCTCGGCGTTCCGTACAAGGCCATCCCGCTCGAGGACGGCACCCCGTACGCCGATCACTGGGCCGAGCGGTTCGTCCGCGAGCTGCGCGAGTTCGGCGTCGACGTCGAGTGGGTGTCCTCCGCCGAGCTGTACACGGAGGAGGGGTTCGCGGAGCTGGTCCGGCGGGCCGTCCGCGACTACTACGAGAACGGTCGGCTCAGGCCCATCTTCCGCCGGTTCGGGCTCAGGGAGGCCCGCGTGTACATGCCCATCTGCGAGCGGTGCGGCCGCATCGCCACGACCCGGGTCAAGTCCGTCGACGGGTGGGAGATCGAGTACGCCTGCGAGGGCCGCCACCGCGTGGGCGACGCCGTGCTCGAGGGGTGCGGCCACCGAGGCCGGCTCGACCTCCGAACGCCGATCGAGGTGAACGGCCTCGAGGTGCCCCCGGGCAAGCTGGGCTGGAAGGTGGAGTGGCCCGCCCGGTGGGCCTACCTCCGCGTCGCCTGCGAGCCCTTCGGCAAGGATCACTACGTGTCCGGGGGATCCTACGAGGTCGGCTCCGAGATCGTGGAGGAACTCTTCGACTTCCCGGCCCCGGTCCCGGTGCCGTACGAGTGGATCACGCTCGAGGGAGAGGCCATGTCCTCCTCCAAGGGTCACTACGTGACCCTGTCCGACTGGGCGGAGGTGTGCCACCGGGAGGTGCTCCGCTACTTCGTGCTCCGCAGCAAGCCGCTCAAGCACCTCGACCTGGACCTGGGGCTCGGGCTGCTCCAGCTCGTGGACGACTACGACGAGCTGGAGGAACGGTACTTCGACGGTAAGGCGGACGAGCGGGAGCGACGCCTGTACGAGCTCACGCGCGTGGACGGCGTGCCCGAGGAGTGCCCCCCGCACGTCCCGTTCCGCTTCTGCGCCATCGTCGTGCAGGTGCTCGACGTCCGGGGCGAGGTGGGGCCGGAGGAGCTCGAGCGGGCGATTGAGATCTTCCTTCGAACGGGCCACTTGGAGGAGGATCCCTCCGGGTTCGGGCGCGAGTGGCTGCGGGAGCGGCTGGAGAAGGCGTCCCGCTGGGTGGACCGGTACGCGCCGGAGGAGG
>JBDOKE010000057.1:0-1762 GCA_039833815.1 Methanobacteriota archaeon
GACGTGGTCCACGGAGTCCAGGTCCGGCTCGTCGCCCCCGTTACCGTTGGGGATGAGCCGGATCACGATGTCGTGAGCGAAGGGCGAGTCGAAGTAGTCTTCATCCAACTTGTACTCGATGAGGTGGTAAGACCGGTTGTCCACGGTAACGTTCCGCACCGGGTTCTGGGGGTCCGGCAGGTAATCCTTCCACAGGTTAACGGTGGCCGGTCGATCGTTCGCCTCGTCCCAGGCGACGACGTGATCGGGGAGGTCCTTGATCTGGACCACGGTGTCGGCGCAGGCCGGGCCGGGAATCAGCAGCAGCGCCGCGGCGAGGATGACCGCCGCGGGGGTCAAGGTTGGGCGTCCCCAGACCGGGCCCGACTTTCGGTCGCTAATAATGGTTTTGCTCGGCTGTCAACAAATTTTGCCGTTGACCGGCGGTTCTGCCTCCGGGCCCGGACCGGACGGGGCGACGGTGAAGGTGATCCGAACGGTCGTGGCGGGCTCCGCGGTCAGGAGGCGTGTGGACAGGAGGACGCTGCCCGCGTGGGTGAGGAGGGCGGGCAGGCCGGCCGGGACCGTGAGCGGGGCGGGTACGGGGAAGAGGTAGGGTAGGAGGGGGAGCAGCGAGCACGCGGTGGGGAGCAGGGCACCCGGGTCGGTAAGGGCCGTTTGGGCCAGCGCGAGGAGGATGAGGGGTAGGTCGGTCAGGCCGGTGGGGGCCCAGAGGAGGGTCCAGGCGAGCTGGGCGAGCGGGAGGGGAAGGCTGACGAGGATCGCGCCCGTGGCGAGGTACTCCAGCAGCGCGTCCAGGTCGGCCAGCGCGCGGCCCAGGTACCAGAGTGGGGAGCGGGAGAGGACGACTCGGGGCAGGAACCAGTAGTGGGGTGGGATCACGTCGGGCTCCTCGTTCTCGTCGAAGATCCACTGGACGAGCCAGCCCAGGGCGCCGACGAGGGGTAGGGGTAGCCCGGTGCCGGCGGCGATCAGTCGGAGGCCCCAGAGGGCGAGCGGAACGCCGGTGAGGAAGCCTTCCGGCACGAACACGCCGAAGGTTGCGTAGGTAAGCGGGCCCAGATAGTGCCGGGTGGCGAGGGCGGTGAGGCACGCGGCGAGGCCGATGAGCGCGTACCGCGGCGGCAGCCGGGGGACGCTTCGCCACCCGTACAGGACCCGTGGGGGCACTCGCAGGAGCCGATCGAGGGTGAGGGTGAGGAGGGTGGTGGAGGTGCCCAGCAGGCCGTCGAGGAGCGTCTCCGGGTCGGGGAGCGTCCACGGAAGCCGGGCCGTCAGCCTGAGGAGGAGGATGAACGTGCGTCGGCCGCGCGGGTCGTCGTGGTACGCGGTCCACAGGAGTACGGTCTCCGGGCGTTCGCCGTCCTCCTCGATCACACGCCAGCCCGCGACCGTTACCCCGGACGCCCCGGTTCCCCCGCCCTCGATCGAAACGATCACGTATCGCGGGCCGAAGGGATGGATCACGGCGGGCCCGACGCGGATCGTGTACTCGTAGGTGCCCACGGTTCGGCCCTCGTCGTCATGCAGCTCCAGCCGGACCCTGAGCGGGCGAAGGGGAAGCCCGGAGAGCTTCCCGGATGACCGCTCCGTGTGGGTGATGATGACCACTCCGTTGCGCTCGCGTCGGATCTCGCGGTGCTTCCTGGTGTTGAGCGTTAGGGATCCGCCGGGGGATTCGATCCGCGCGAGCGCGTAGGCGGAGGACCCCACGGGCAATCGCTCCAGGAGCTGGGCGCTCAGGTCCAGGCCGGCCGGGCTT
>JBDOKE010000058.1:0-4283 GCA_039833815.1 Methanobacteriota archaeon
GTGTCGGCGTCGGCCGCGGTCTCGACGGCCTCGATGAACCGGTCGGACTTGAGCTCCATGGGGCCAACCTCGTCCACGATGACGAGGTCCGCCTCCTCGACGGCGCGCTCGATGGATTCGGCCGCGCGCTCGAGGTTCTCGACGTACACGCCGTATCGGCCCACGCGGGGTCCGGGGGCGCCTTCCTTCGCGAGCGGGTACTCCTCGCCCGTGGTCAGGTCAACGATCTTGAAGCCGACGCGGCGGCCGCCGCGGCGGATCTCGGGGCAGTAGATGCCGCCGACGGTGCGGCCGCGGTCCTCCAAATCGTTTCGGACCTTGAGACAAATGGTGGTCTTGCCGACACCGGGGCGTCCGGTGAGGGCGACGTTGTGGGGCAGGGGGCGTGGCCCCCGGTTACCCGAACAGGGCTCCGAGGCCGGCCGCCGCCTCTTCCTCCTCGGTCTCCTCTTCCTCTTCCTCCTCCTCTTCTTCCCCTTCCTCCTCTTCCTCGGCCTCCTCTTCGGCCTCCTCCGCGGCGGGAGCGGCCTCTAGCCGCTCGAGCAGCTCGTCGCTGAGCGCCTCCTCGTCCACCTCGGCGATGGCGCCGGCCAGGGCGAGCATCTCCCCGTGGGCGCGGGCCAGAATGGCGCCCATGACGGTCTCGTCGGGCACGGGCACGCCGGCGTTGACGGCCAGGTTCAGGGCCTCGGTGTGGGCCTTGGTGACGAGCAGGTCGGCCGTCTCGGTGGTTGGGATGGCCGCGTTGATCGAGAGGTTGAACGCGTGTCGAGCGGCCTCGCGGATCCGCTCCTCGCACTCCTCGATGTCGATGGCCAGGTCGTCCTTCTCGAACAGGGTGCCCTCGGCGACGATGGCGACGAGGTCGACGCCGACCTCCATGGGCTCGATCTCCAGCTTCTTGAGGATCTCGGCGGTCTTCTCGTCGATCTCCTCGCCCTCCTCGACGATGACGGTCTCCTCGGTGATGACGACCTTACCGTCCTGGATCTGGGCGGGGAGTCCGACCTCCTGCAGCTCGCTGACGATGGGGCCGGGCTCGAAGGGGGTGGGACCCTCGGGGACGACGATGTCCTTGGGCGCGATGTCGCCGGGCTTGGCGGGGGCGGAGGCCTTGCTCTCCTCCAGGATCCGGTAGAGGCGGAAGGGGTCCTGGTTCGTGAAGATGAACGCGACCGGGCCCTCGATGTAGTCCAGGAGCGGCTCGAGCTCCGGTCGCTCGTCGAGCTTCTCCTCGATGGCGATCCGCATCAGGGTGTTGCGGGACATGCGGATGATGGTGTCGTTTTCCCGGAGCTTGGCGCGGATCTCCTGGAGCTGGGGGGCCGGTAGACCCTCGAGGTTGACGATGCCGACGTTCTCGTACTCGTCCATGAGCCGCTTGAGCTCCCTCACCTCCTCGCGCTTCCACTCCGCGACCTTGGGCTCGTACCCGGCGGGCGGTTCGCCCTTGGACTGCACGGCCATCGGCCTCACGCCCCTACGGGTACACGCGCTCGGACGGGCCCATGGTGGTCTTCACGAAGATGGAGTCGATCTGGGACCAGCCCTTGTCGAGCTCGGATACGACCTCGTTGAGGATCGTCATGGCGTTCTCGGCCAGCTGCTCGGGCTCCATGTTGCGGGCGCCGATGACGGTGTGGATGACGGGCTGGTCGCGCATCTTGACGCGGGCCGTGCGGTGGGCGCGCTCGATGATGGCCTTGACGTCGGCGTTGGGTGGGATCGGCTTGGCCATCTTGCCGCGTGGGCCCAGGACGGGTCCGAGCACGCGTCCGACCTCGGGCATGAGGTCGGCCTGGGCGTAGAAGAAGTCGTGCCGGCGGGCCAGTTTCTTGGCCTCGCGCTTGTTCTCGGCGAGCCGCTGCAGGTCCTCCCGCGTGATGACCGTGGCGCCGGCTTCCTCGGCCTGCCGGGCCATCTCACCCTCGGCGATCACGCAGACCTTCACCGGCTTGCCGCGGCCGTGGGGCAGGACGACCTCCTTATCGATGCGCTGGGAGGGGTCGGACAGGTCGACGCCGGTGACGTTGATGACCATGTCGACGGACTCCAGGAAGCGGCGCGGTGGGGAGTACTCAACGACCTTCTCCAGCGGCTCGATCAGGTCCTCCTTCTTCAGCAACCCGCATCACCCGGCCTACTCCTCCTTCAGCTCCCGCTCGTGCTTCTCGATTAGATCGTCCCACTTGCCTTCGTCGATCTCCTTTTGAACCTCCTTGGGGTCCTTACCCTCAACCGTCACGCCCATGCTACCGCAGGTGCCCAGGATCTCCTTAACCGCTGTCTTCAGGTCGTACGAGAGCAGATCATCGAACTTCATCTTGGCGATCTTGATCGCCTGCTCCATGGACAGGTCGCCCACGGTTTCGTGCCGTGGCTCGTGGGCTCCCTTGTCGATTCCGAGCTCCTTCTTGATGATTGCGGACGTCGGTGGTGATCCTACTTTGACTTCGAACTCCTTCGTCTCCGTATCCACAATGATCTTGACTGGTACCTCCATTCCCTCGAAGTCTTTGGTCTTTCTGTTAATCTCCTCAACTACCTCTTGGATGTTAACTCCCAGCGGTCCCAGCGCGGGACCTAGGGGTGGTCCAGGGTCTGCTTTGCCGCCCTCGATTAGTACCTCAACCTCTTCCTTTGCCATTGGGTTGGTTCCCCCAGGCCGGTGTGATTACTCCTCGTACTCCTCCTCTTCCCGCAGGAGCCGGAGGGAGTCGACTTTTACCGTTACGGGGATGGGCACGGGGGCCTCGAGGAGCTCGACGGTGATCTCCCCTCGGGACTCGTCGACGCTCACGACGCGGGCCTTTTCGCCCTTGAAGGGTCCGGAGAGGATCTCGACGACGTCTCCCTCGCTGATCTCCACGACCTCGGGCTTCGGTGCGAAGTAGTGGTCGAGTTCCTCGAAGTCGATCGGTTTCTCCACGATCCCGCGCGCGTCGGGTAGGTCGTACACGAGGTCTCGGAGCTCGTCGGTGAGGTCCTCTACCTCGATGATGAAGTACCCGCGAAGGTCGTCCGGGGCGATGATGGCCTTGAGCCCGAGGTCCGCGTTGTCCTCCCTGATGCGCTTTCGGGCGCGCATCGCGAGCATTTCGGCGGCGTTCTTCTCCCGACCGGCCTGCACGCGGACGGCGTAGAACTTCGACTCGGACTCTTCCCCCCGCTCCTCGGACAACGCGCCGTCCCCTCCGGTTGCTAGTAGTACAGCTGCAGCAGCTGGACGATGACACGGATCGTGAAGCCGATTCCTCCGACGATGAGGATGCCCGCGCCCGCGATCTTGGCGGACTCCAGGTACTCGTCACGATCTGGCTTGCGGGCCGCCTTCAGGACCATCCGGCACTCGCGGAGGAACTCTAGGAGGTCGCGTAGGGTGCTCACGGGCGCTACCCCCGTTACAGGATCTTTTCCAGGTCGTCGATCGTGGGGCCCTCCTCCTCTTCCTCCCGCCCGCTTTCCTCCGCCACGCTTGGGGAGGGTTCGCCCTCCCGCTCCTTGCGGCGCTTGGTGGTGGTGGGGATCTGGAGCATGTCCTGGAAGTCCACGTCCTCGATTCCGGTCACGATGATCGTCACGCGGAGAACGTCGTTCAGGTCCTCGTCGATCTGCGCGCCCCAGATGATGGTCGCGTCCTCCGCGAGCTCGGAGGCGACGAGCTCCACCACCTCCTCGGCCTCCTTGAGGGTGAGGTCCTTCCCGCCCACGATGTTGACGAGGGCGCCCGTCGCCCCGCTCACGTCGACCTCGATGAGTGGGTTGTTTAGGGCGCTCTCGACGGCCCTCACCGAGCGGTTGGACTCGGAGTCGTTCTCCGCCTCCCCGATCCCGATGAGGGCGAGCCCACCGTCCTCCATCACGGCCTTCACGTCCGCGAAGTCCAGGTTCATGAGGCCGGGCTTGGTAATGAGCTCGGTGATGCCCTTGACCGCGTTGATCAGGACCTCATCCGCGACCTTGAACGCGGCGGCGATGGGGA
Organism: Methanobacteriota archaeon; assembly: GCA_039833815.1. GTDB lineage: Archaea > JAADCQ01 > Methanopyri > Methanopyrales > Methanopyraceae > Methanopyrus. The sequence goes on from JBDOKE010000058.1 coordinate 3,983, forward strand.
GGTCGGGCACGATTTCCAGCAGGCGGTCGTTCGGGATCACGATGCACGTATCCACGACTTGCTTGAGTTTTTCCAGCCCTTCAAGCGCGTTCTCGATGCGCTTGCGGCCCTCGACGGAGAAGGGTAGGGTGACGACGCCGATGGTGAGGGCGCCGCTCTTGCGGGCGGTCTCGGCGATGACGGGTGCGGCCCCGGTCCCGGTTCCGCCCCCGAGGCCGCAGGTCACGAAGACCATGTCCGCGCCCTCGACCACCTCCTTGATCTTGTCGATGTCCTCCTTGGCGGCCTCCTCCCCGATGCG
>JBDOKE010000059.1:0-2558 GCA_039833815.1 Methanobacteriota archaeon
GGGACGCGCAGCTCGGAGTACACCTCCAGGTCCCGGGGCTCCGGGGGCTTCAAGTCCCCACCCGCAGCCCCTCGGTCAGCCGCTCCAGCAGCGCCACGGTGGAGTACGCGGCCAGGGCGCTCGTCCTCGGGTTCTCCGGGAGGGCCGCATTCCTCAGCTCAAACCGGTACTCGCCCAGCTCCGAGCGGACCTCGACGATGTGCGTGTTCCGATCCGCGTCGGGGTCGCACACGATCCGCACCCTTACCCGCGACGGGTCCCCCACCGCCAGGGCGACTGCGGCCGCCACGTTCACGTTCCTCGGGAACCGGCGCACGGCCTCCCGGACGGAACCCTCGAACACCACCTCCCGGCCTTCGACCTCCCGGCCCAGGGACTCCGGGGGCTTGACCGTGGTCAGCACCACCTCCTCCACCCGGCCGTCCACCGCCCGGAGCACGTCCAACCCGCCCACCGCCCCGGAGGGGATGAACAGCCGGTGACCCGACCGCTCACACGCCTCCAGGCACTCCTCGAGCAGCCCCTCCTCCAGCACCAGGGCGCCCACGCTGAGGACGATCACGTCCGCCCGCTCCAGCGCCCCCGGCAGCAGCTCCGCCGCCGCCTCCACGGAGGCCGCCTCCACGAGCACGTCGCAGTCCCACTCCAGCGCCTCCTCCAGCTCCGTCGTGACCTTGCAGTCCGGGAAGAGCCGCCGCGCCCACGCCAATCGCTCCCGGTTCCGATCGCACACGGCCACCGGCACCACGCGGCCCCGCAACCGCCCCTCCGCGGCCTCACTCAGGACCGTCGACCCGATCCCGCCCACGCCCACGAGCCCTAAGCTCAGCCTCCTCATACTCCACGATCCCCTCCCTCAGGTACTCCACCAGACCGGACGGCAGGAGGGGGCGCCCCTCCTCCGCCGGGTAGTCGCAGTGGAGCCGCACCGAGTGGCCGGGCCCCAGCTCCACCTCCGGTCGCTCCACCACCTCAAGCTCCTCCACCCGCACGCCCTCCTCCAGCACCATCAGCGCGACCCGCACCGCGCCGTCGATGCTGAAGTGGTACTCGCCCAGGTGCCGCACCTCCGCCCCCCGGAACCGTGGCGTGATGAGCCTCCGGGTACGGCGCCGGCGCGGGTGATCCCCCAGGATCCCGCCCACCACCAGCACGTCCGGCTCCTCGCCCGGGGTCAGCGGCTCCTCCGCGTCCGGGTCCAGCACGACCACCCGATCACCCCGCAGCGGGAGCTCAGAGCCCGAGTACGGCAGGGCCGGGTACCGGGACTTGACCAGCACCTCCGGATCGGCGTCCGTGACCGTGAGCTCCCACCCGTACCGCCGGGCCACCCGGTAGGACTCCGTGTACTCCAGGTCCAACCACGGGGACCACCGGTCCGCATGCTCGATGAACACGACCGGCAACTACTCCTCGACCTCCTCTACCTCCGCCTCCCGCTCCCTCGAGCGACCCGGTCGCTCCACGATCACGATGTCGCCCACGGCCTTCACGGCGCCCGCGTCGATGTTCTCCACCCGCTTCTCCTCCACTCCGGGTAGGGGGATCAGCCCCCCACCCGACTCCTCCGTGACCACCACGATTAACCGCCTTAGGTCCCCCGTCTCCGGGTCGAACGTGACGTCCCGCACCGTGCCGACCCGGTGCCCATCCTCCGTGTACACCTCCATACCCACCAGCTGCTGAAACCTGACGTACCGGCGCTGAACCTCCGCCAACCGGGGCTCCCCCCATGGAGGTCGTCGGGATCCACCACGGACACGACGCCGGGGCGGCGCTCGTCCGGGACGGCCGGATCGTGGCCGCCGCCAACGAGGAGCGGTTCTCGCGTAAAAAACTCCATCGAGGGTTCCCCGAGCGCTCCCTAAGGTTCGTCCTCGAGCGGGCCGAGAACCCGGACGCGATCGCGGTGGCCGGACTCTACCGGCGCAAGCGCGACCTGGACCGCCTGCGCGCGCTGTCCGAGGAGCTCGAGGCCCCGCTCTACCTCGTCGAGCACCACGCGGCCCACGCCGCCTCGGCCTATTACACCTCCGGCTTCGACCGCTGCCTCACGATCACCGTGGACGCGGCGGGGGACGGGCTCTCCGCGACCGTCTGGGCGTGCGAGCGGGGACGCATGCATCGCGTGGCCACGGAGCCCTACTACGACTCGCTGGGCGACTTCTACGCGAACGTGACCGAGCTCCTGGGACTCAAGCCCATGAAGGACGAGGGCAAGGTCATGTGCCTGGCCGCGTACGCCGAGCCCGACCGGCGCGTTCTCGAGTGGATCGAGAGCGAGGTGATCACCGTCGAGGAGGGCCGGATCCGGAACCTCCTGGGGGCGATCTCCGGCGAGGCCGTGCGCCGACTCAGGCGCTCACCGCTGGCCGAGCTCAACCGCGAGCGCCTCGCGGCCACCGCCCAGCGGGCCCTAGAGCGCCTTCTGCTCCGGTACTTCTCCTATCACGTCGAGGAGTACGGGGAGCGCCGAATCGCCTACGCGGGGGGCGTCGCCGCCAACGTCGTCGCCAACATGCGCCTCCGCGAGGACCTCAACCTCGACCTCTTCGTCC
>JBDOKE010000060.1:0-18526 GCA_039833815.1 Methanobacteriota archaeon
CGGACCACAAGCTCGCCGTGCAGCAGCTGAAGGCGGCGCTCGACCTGCTGGACGCGGACCCGGACCGCGTGGACGTGATCTTCTACGAGTTCATTCACCTGCCGGAGGGCTCGATGTCGACGCGGAAGGGCCGGTACGTGACCCTGGACGAGTTCCTGGACGAGGCCAAGCGGCGCGCGTTAGAGAAGATGCGGGAGGCGGGCGTGGCGGAGGACCTGGACGAGGAGGAGCGGAGGGAGATCGCGGAGAACGTGGCCATCGGGGCGGTCCGGTTCGCCATCGCCCGGGTGAGCCCGAACAAGCCGATCGAGTTCGACTGGGACGAGGCGCTGGACTTCCGGCGGGGCGGTCCGTTCATCCAGTACGCCTACGCGCGCGCCCGGTCGATCCTCCGGCGGGCGGACGAGGACGTGCAGCGGTTCGACGCGGCTTACCTGGACGACGATCACTCGTTCGAGCTGGTCTTCCGGATGTCCATGTTCCCGCGGCAGGTGGCCCAGTGCGTGCGGAAGCGGCGCCCGGACATCCTGGCGGAGTACGCCTACGAGCTCGCCCGGGCGTTCCACACGTTCTACGAGGAGGTGCCGGTGCTGCACGCGGAGGACGAGGAGGTGCGGAAGGCGCGGCTGAAGCTGGTGGAGGCGTTCACCATCGTGATGGAGAACGTCATGAACCTCCTGGGCGTCCCGGCGCTCGAGCGGATGTAGGCCCCTCCGTCGCCCGGCGGGAAACGTTTTGAAACTCATAACGATTCGCGGTGGTGGGCCGGCCGGGATTTGAACCCGGGACCACGGGATTAAAAGTCCCGCGCTCTAGCCAGACTGAGCTGCCGGCCCGGCGTCCGTACCGTGGCGGGCGCCGCGTCGTATAAAAACCTTTCCCCGCGGGCCGGACTCCGGGGAACTACTTAAATCCCGTCCGAGGGCGGCGGCACGGGGGCGAGACGCCGCAAAAGATGACCCCCGTCTGGGTCCCCCGGGTGAGGCGGCCGTCGCCGTTCAATGAGCCCGGGACCGGAGGGCGGGGGACACCCCCGCTCCTCACGATCACCGCTGGCTGCTTGTCCGGAGAGGGAGGTGGCGGGGAGGGTGCCCGTGAGCGAGCTGGAGGAACTGAGGAAGGTGATCCGCCGGTACGCGCTGGAGAATGCGGCCAAGTACGACGGCCGGGCGAACCCGAACGCGGTCATGAAGAAGGTGATGCGGGAGCACGAGGAGTACCGGGATCGGGCCAAGGAGGTGCTCCGGCTCGTTCGCGAGGTGGTCGAGGAGGTCAACCGGATGTCCCTGGAGGAGATCCGTCGGGAGCTGGAGGAGCTGGGTGGGATGGAGGAGGAGCGGGCGGAGGAGGAGGGCGGCCTGAAGCCGCTGCCCGGGGCCCGGGAGGGCGAGGTCCGGCTGCGGTTCGCTCCCAACCCGTCGGGACCGCTGCACCTGGGTCACGCGCGGGCGGCGGTGCTCAACGACGAGTACGCCCGCCGGTACGACGGCGCGCTGATCCTACGGTTCGAGGACACGGACCCGCGGCGGGTGGATCCGGAGGCGTACGACATGATCGAGGAGGACCTGGAGTGGCTGGGCGTGCGGGTGGACGAGCGGTACGTGCAGTCGAACCGGATGGAGCTGTACTACCGGGTGGCGGAGGAGCTGCTGGAGCGGGGCGGGGCGTACGTCTGCACGTGCGACGCGGACGAGTTCCGCCGGCTGCGGGACCGGGGCCAGGCCTGCCCGTGCCGGTCCCGGGATCCGGAGGAGAACCTGGAGCTGTGGGAGGAGATGCTGGATGGGGCGTTCTCGGAGGGAGAGGCGGTCGTTCGGGTGAAGACGCGGGTCGATCATCCGGATCCGGCCGCGCGGGAGTGGGTCGCGTTCCGGATCGTGGAGCGGCGGCACCCGATGGTGGGCGACCGGTACCTCGTCTGGCCGACGATGAACTTCGCGGTGGCCGTGGACGATCACTTCATGGAGGTCACGCACGTCCTGCGAGGGAAGGATCACGAGTCGAACACGCGCCGGCAGGAGTTCGTGTTTCGGCACCTGGACTGGGAGCCGCCGGAGTACGTGCACTACGGGATCCTGAAGGTGGAGGGGACCGTGCTGAGCACGTCCAGGATCCGGGAGGGGATCGAGTCCGGCGAGTTCACGGGCTGGGACGACGTGCGGACGGCAACGCTGCGAGCGCTGCGGCGGCGGGGGATCGAGCCCGAGGCACTCCGGGAGACGATCCTGGAGATCGGGCTGACGGAGGTGGACGCGACCTTCAGCTGGGAGCAGCTGTACGCGCGCAACCGGCGGCTCATCGACCCCAGGTCCAACCGGTACTTCTTCGTCCGGGATCCGGTGGAGCTGTGGATCGAAGGCCTGGAGGAGCCGTTCGCGGCCACGCTGCCGCTGCACCCGGACGAGGACCGGGGCGAGCGGGCGCTCGTGCTGCACCCGGAGGACGGCGGTTGCCGGGTCTGGCTGGACCGGGAGGACGGGGAGGCGCTGGAGGAGGGCGCGCTGATCCGGCTGATGAACGCGGTGAACGTGAGGATCGAGGAGGTGGGTGAGGACGTCGTGCGGGGCCGGTACGAGGGGGAGGACTACCGGACCGCGCGGCGGGAGGGGGCCAGGATCGTGCACTGGGTGCCGACGGACCAGGCGATCCCGTGCCGGGTGCTGCGACCGGACGGGTCGGTGGACGAGGGCTACGTGGAGGCGAACGTGGAGCGGGAGGAGCCGGGGAGCACCGTGCAGTTCGAGCGGCTGTACTTCGCCCGGATCGAGGAGTGTCGACCGAGCGGTGTGAGGGCCGTGTATGCGCACGACTGACACCAGCAATCCGGCGTGCGTGGCCCTCTCCGGCGGTCGGGACAGCGTGGCCACGGCCCTGCACGCGTCCGAGCGCTGGCGGGTGGAGGCGGCGGTCACGGTCGTGCACGAGTTCCTGGACGAGACGTGCCTGGAGAACGCTCGGCGGTGCGCGGAGCGGCTGGGGCTGCGGCACGAGCTCGTTCGGGTGCGCCTGCGGGGGTGGTTCCGCCGCGCCCTGCGCCGCGGCCTGCCCATCTGCACCAAGTGCGCTCGGACGGTGCTGACCGCCGCCTGCCTGCGGGCCAAGCGCCGGGGGCTGCTCACGGTCCTCACGGGCCACGAGCTGAAGGGGAAGTACGGGCGTCGGGTGGCGCACCCGTACCCGCCCGGTGTGACGATGGTCCGGTACCCGGCGCTGCGCCGGTGGACGTGGGAGGACGTGGACGAGATCGTCTCGGGCCTGAGCTGGTTCGACGAGGGGTACACGTGCCCCATCCGGCCCTACGGGGTGCACCGGTTCATCGAGCGGGTCGGGTACAACCCGCTCACGGGCCGCGCCTGCTCGCTGATGGTGGAGCGCGTGGCCTCGCCGCGGGCGTGCCTGGAGTACCTGGTTGAGACGGAGACCCCGGAGTGGGATGCGGGGAAGGTGGAGGAGCGGCTGGGGCTGGAGCTGCGCCGGGTGTTCGAGGGCGGGGTGCCGGAGGGCCCGAGGGACGAGGGGGAGATCGTGCGCGATCTCACGTACCGGCTGCTGATGTTCCTGGAGCGGGCGCTGCGGTCGTACCTGAGCGGGACGCTGAACCGGATCGTGCGGACGGAGCGGTTCGCGCAGCTGTACGCGGTGCTCCACGAGTACTCCGGGCTCGACGATCGGGTCGACGATTTAGGGTACGAGTCCCTGCCCCGGCTCGCCGTGGGGCGGGATGAGGGGGCGGCCCGGAGGCTCCTGAAGGAGACGCGGGCGCTGATGCGGGAGCTGTTGCGTGAGTACGGTCGGGAGATCCCGGGGACGCGGGTCTGAGGGGGATGCGCGTGAAGGGGCGCACGGTGCTGGTAATCGGCGTGTGCGGTCCCGTGTGCAACCTGGTGGCCCGGGTGCTCGCGGAGCGGGATTACCACGTGATCGCCTCGGACGTGAAGGACGAGGAGGAGTGCGAGCTGCTGGACCCGCTGCTGGAGTACCCGAACGTGGAGGTGGTGCTGGGAGGCCACCCGGAGTGGCTGTTTCGGCGGGCGGACGCGGTGGTCCCGCCGCCCAGCCTGGAGGAGGGATCCCCACCGTACCGGCTGGCCCGTCGGTACGGGTGTCGGGTCTGCGAGGTGGAGGACGTGCTCGAGCGGATTCCCCCCACCCGCCCGGTGGTGGGCGTGGGGGGTACGAACGGGAAGACGACGACCGTGGCGATGATCCGGCACGTATGTCGAGAGCTGGGGCTGGGGGTGCGGGATCACGGGCTGCCGGGGATGCAGGGGAACGTGGGGTACCTGCCTCCGCTGCAGGCGCGGCTGCCGGGTGACGTGAGCGTGCTGGAGATCGCGACGTTCGGGGAGCGTGGGGAGATCTTGGAGGCGGCGAGGTGGGCGGAGGTGGAGTGCGCGTGCCTGACGAACATCACGCCGGATCACCTGAACAAGGCGGGTGACTTCCTAACGTACGCGCGGTGCGAGATCGAGCTGCTCGAGCCGGACTCGGTAGAGATGGCCGTGCTGAACGCGCAGGATCCGCTGGTGGTGGGCGCGCCGGAGAAGGTGGGGTTCGAGGGAGAGGTCGTCTACTTCGGGGTGGAGGCGGAGCCCGTGGGGACCGCGGAGAAGGAGTGCTGGTGCGGTGGGCGGGCGGTGGTGGAGGAGATCCTCCCGTGGGTGGGCGACTTCCGGTGCGAGTGCGGGCTGGAGACGCCGTCCCCGGACTACCTGGCCACCGACGTCTCCCTGGACGGGTTCACGCTGGCCTGCCCGGAGGGGGAGCTTGAGGTCAGCCTGCCCGTGATGGGGATGCACAACGTGTACAACGCCGTGGCGGCCGCGGCCGTCTGCATCGAGTTCCTGGACCTGGACCCGGAGGAGGTGGTGCGGGCCCTCGGCTCGTTCGAGGGGGTGGAGGGTCGGCTCGACGTCGTGTGGGACGACGGTGAGCGGGTGGTGATCGTCGACTACGGGCACAACCCGGCGGGCGTGGAGGCGACCCTGCGGTGCCTGAGGCAGGCGTACCCGGACCGGCGCCTGTGCGCGGTTGTCGCGGTGGCCTCGGAGCTGGGTCCGGAGGGGGACCGCGAGATCCTGGAGCGGGCGGCCCGGCTCGCGGATCGGGTGGTCGCGGCCTCGTACGCGTGCTACCGCGTGCTCGAGGAGGTGGGGGCGGATAACGTGGTGGCGGCGGAGAGCGCCGCGAGGCGGTTCGAGAAGCGGGGGACGCTGGGCGCCTCCCGGGAGCAGGTGCTGGACGGGCTGCGGACGGCGCTGGAGTCGGAGTGCGAGGTGATCGTGCTGTTCGGTGAGGCGGCGCTGAAGTTCAAGGAGGACGTGCTGCGGGAGCTCGAGGAGGCGCTGGGGGAGGAGGGTTGAAGGTCCTGTTCGTGGGGGCCCGGCTGTTCCGGGACGTGGCGGAGTACGCCGGGTCCACCGGGGTGTACCGGATCCTGACCGAGTCGAACCCGGAGAGTCGGGACTGGGAGCTGGCGGACGAGGTGCACTTCGTGCCCCGAGGGATGGAGCACCCGGCGCGGATCGCGCTCGAGCGGAGGGTGGACGGGGTGGTCCCGCTCATCGGCGTGGACGATCCGCTGCTCGAGGTGGCGGAGATGAAGGAGCGGCTGGAGTCGGAGGGGATCCCCGTCGCCGCCTCCGGGGTGGAGGGGACGCGGACCGGGGTGGACAAGATCCGGGCGAAGCGGGCGTTCGAGGAGCTGAACATTCCGACGCCGGAGTGGGAGGTGGTGGAGAATGAGCGGCCCCGGCTGCGTCCGCCGCTCGTCGTGAAGGATCCGCGGTCGCAGGCCGGGATCAACGTGAGCGTGTACGAGCGGTCCGCGCCTCGGGTGCACGGGAGGCGTCTGGTGGAGGAGTTCGTCGAGGGGGCGGAGGTGTCGATCGAGGTGCTGTCCTGGGACGGGGAGGTCGTACCGCTCGTGCCGGTGTTCAAGGGTTCGACGCTGGACGAGGATCACCCGATCGAGCGGATGCGGCTGGCGCCGGCCCCGCTGGACGGATCGGTGGAGCGGGGGATCAAGCGCTGCGCGGTGCGGCTGGTGAAGCGGCTGGGGCTGGAGGGGACGGTCGACTTCGACGTGGTGGTGCGGGAGGGCGAGTTCTGGTTCCTGGAGTTCAACCCACGGCCCAGCGGTACGCGGTACATGACCTCGGGCTGCTCCGGGGTCTGGCCGCTGCGGGAGCTCGTGGACATGGTGGTGGGGCGCTGGCGACCGCCCCGGGTCAGGAAGGTCTGGCACGCGATCGAGTGCCCGGTGTGGAACGCGTCCCGTCGGGGGCCCCTTAGGGAGCGGTTCGACGGTGGGGTGTACCACGTGTTCTACGAGTACCGAGGCCGGGTGGACGTGGCCGGAAGGATCACCGTCCGGGGTGAATCGTTTAAGGAGGCGTTTGAGAGGCTGCGGTCGGCCTTCCGGGCGGCGGGCGCGAACGTGCGACTGGCGGAGAAGGAGTTCGAGCTGAGGATCAGGGAGGCCGGCAGGTTCCTGTAGTGGGGAGGAGCGCGTTGATCGTGGAGACGTTCTCGATCTCCACGGCGACGTCCTGGGTCACCGTGCGACTGCTTCGCCGGTACATGCGGGAGGCCAGGGTGGTGGACCGCCCGATCGTCACGGAGCACTCGCACAAGGCCGGCACGCCGATCATGGGCGGGTTCGGGATCCTGCTGGGCACGGTCGCGGGGCCGCTCCTGGTGTCGATCCAGGCGCTCCCACCGGCCGTTTCCGCACTCCCGATGCTGGTGCTGGGCGTGGTGGACGACCTGCTCGGGCTGCAGGTGGAGGAGTTTCAGAAGGTGGTGAAGAACGTTTCCAATGAGCCGATCCGGATCGGTCGGCTCGTGCTGCGGCCCGGTGAGGAGGCGCGCGTGGCCACGGAGCGGGCCAAGCGGGACCTGAAGCGGCTGCTGCGAGAGGCCCCGGATAAGATCGAGATCGTGGGCGAGGTGCCGGTCAAGAAGGAGCTGAGCGAGCGGGAGAAGCTGGCGCTGCAGGCCGGTGCCTCCCTGTTCGTGCTCCCCATCGTGCCCGCCACCTGGCTCTGGTTCCCGCACCTCGGCGCGATCGACCTGTCCTGGCTGTTCTACCCGCTGGCGGTCTTCGGCGTGGTCGGGGCCACCAACGCGGTGAACCTGATCGACGGGATGGACGGCCTGGCCGCGGGGCTGCTGTTCCTCGCCTCCTTGGCGTGCTCCGGGGTGTGCTTGACCCACAATCAGCTCCCCGGGGCCGCGTTCTTCGCGGCGCTCGCTGGCGCCTCCCTGGGCTTCCTGTTCCACAACAGGTACCCGGCCAAGATCTTCATGGGGGACACGGGCAGCTGCTTCCTGGGGGCCGCGTACGCGGCCGGCGCCGTGTACTACAAGATCGAGGTGCCCGCCATCGTCGCCCTGGGCGTGCCCGTCGGGTCCACGATCATCAGCCTCCTGCACCGGGCGGGCGTGATCAAGCTCGCGGTGGAGCCGCTGCATCATCATCTCCAGTACAAGTACGACCTGCCCGAGCCGGTCGTGGTGGCGCTGCACTGGATGGCCGGCGCCGTCTGCGCGGGCATCGCCCTCTGGCTCGCGGGGTGATCACGCTGCTGGACCTTACCGTGGGGGAGCTGGCCGAGCGGGTGGACGGGAGGCTGGTCGTCGGGGATCCCGAGCGGAGGATCCGCGGCTGGTTCTCCACGCTCGGCCGGGCGGGCGAGGGGGATGTGGTGATTCGGTGGTGGCTCGACGAGCGCGGGGCGGAGCTGGCGGACGAGCGCGGCGTGGCGTGCCTGGTTACCGAGGAGCCCCGGGGACGGCTCCGGGAGGAGTGCCGACGTCGCGACCTGCCGCTCGTGCTGACGGAGGTGGACCGGGCGAACGAGTACGCGCTGCGGCTGGCGAAGCGGAGGTACGCGTCCGATGCCGTTACCGTGTGCGTGACTGGGACGAACGGGAAGTCCACCACCAACCACCTGCTGGCGCACATCCTGCGGGTCGCGGGCCGGGACGTGTACTGCAACACGGACTTCCGGTCGGAGAAGAACACGCTCATCGACCCCGTCGTGGCGATGGAGCTCCGCGAGGCCCGGCCGCGGGACGCCCTGTGCGTGGAAGTCTCGGAGGTGCAGGGTTTGCCGACCGGGCGGGTCATGGAGGATCACGCGTACCGGATGGCCCGGGCGCTGGGCTGCGAGGTGGCCGTGGTGACGAACGTGGGCGTGGACCACACGAACCTGGTCTCCTCGCTGGAGGAGATGGCGGAGGCCGTGTCCGGGGTGGTACGGGCGCTGGAGGACGGGGTTGCGGTGCTGAACGCGGACGATGAGCGCGTGGCGGAGATGGCCTCGCTCGCGCCGGATGTGGTGTGGTACGGGTGGGAGGAGGGCGTCGCCCGGGTCGGCGAGGTGGACGGGGAGGAGTGGATCCTGCTGGAGGGGGAGCCGCTGATCCCCGTTCGGGAGTTCCCGCTGCCGGTGGATCACTTCCTGTACAACGCGCTCGCCGCGACCGCGGCCGCTCACGCGCTGGGCGTGGGGGAGGAGGACGTCGCGGAGGGGCTGCGCACGTATCGCCCGCTCAAGCGCCGGTTCGAGCGGCTGTCGGAGGATCCGCTGATCGTGGACGACTTCTGTCACAACCCGGACGGTGTCCTCGCGACGGTGCGGGCGTTGAGGAGGCTGGGGAAGGACCGGGCCGTGATCGTTTTCGCCATCCGTGGATCGCGCGGGGTGCGGATCAACCGGGAGATTGCACGGGCGCTGGTGGAGGGGGCCCGGGAGCTGGAGCGGGAGGGGGTGAGGGTGCACATCCTGGTCACGGACTCCGAGGGACTGGTGGACGAGGCGAACGTGGTGAGGGAGGAGGAGCGGGAGGCGTTCCTGGAGGAGCTGCGGCGCGGTGGGGTGAGCTGGGAGCACTTCGAGCGGCTGGAGGAGGCGTTGGAGCGGGCGCTGGAGCTCAGTGACGAGAACACGGTTGTGCTGCTGGGCGGGGCCCAGGGGATGGAGCCGGCCCGGAGGATCCTGCGGGAGATGGGGGTGGTGGGCGATGATAATCAGGGTGTCGAGGCGTAACCTGGCCATCATGCTGCTGGGAGCGCTCCTGTTCGCGCTGGGGCGGCTGTCCGAGTACACGGCATGGGCGAGCCGGCCGCTGCCCAAGCAGGAGGGGATTAGGATCATCGGCGTGGACGTGGTCGGGTGCGACTTCCTGCCCGAGGAGGTGGTAAGGAACAACGTGATGGCGGCGGGACTACGCCCGGGATCGGTCGTCAGGAACGGGGTCCTGATCACCCCGGACGGTAAGCGCATCCCGCTGCAGGAGGCGATCCGGAAGGCCCGAATCTACGCCATGCGCAGCGTGATCCCGGGCACCAAGATCAAGCCCATCAAGTCGGTCCACATCACGATCAAAAGGTCGGGGGTCGTGATCGTCCGGGTGACCGAGGACTACGGACTGCCGCGCTGAGGGGGGCGTGGGAGCCATCGAGCGGTGGTGGATTGCGGTCCTGGCCCTGCTCGCCCTCCCCTCGGCCGCTTCGGCCACGTTCAACATGATCGTCATCACCGACCCCAAGGGCAAGGACCCGAACGGCGCGGCCGCGGGCTCCATGTCGTTCGCTCCCAACATGTTCCAGTCCACGTTCCTCGTGTCCAAGAAGCTGCACGTGGCCGTGCTGGCGGGTGGTTTGGGTAAGGGTACCGCGCGACTGGAGGCGATTCTGTCGTGCATCCGGCGGCTGGAGCTGGGCATGCCCCTGGAGGAGGCGGTGCGGGCCGGGATCGAGAAGTCACCCACGGACCGACTGCTGGTGGGCGGACCGCGCCGGGGCATCGTGGTGGGCGGCAGCTACGACATCGCCGTGGTCCTCGTGAAGGGGAACAAGATCATCATCCGGCAGTACCACAGCGGATCGGGCCCGAACATCGTCAAGATCCCCCCGAACGTGAAGTGCGCGGTGATCCACCTGCGTAACACGCCGGGCAACCCGCTCTACGGCACGGCGACGAGGGTCCGCGTCGAGGCGGCGATCATGGCGGGCCGCATGATCCGGGACGGGCTACCGGCGACGGAGGTGCTCGCCCGGGTGATGGGGTACGTGGCCAGGAAGTCCGGTGAGAAGTACGGGGGCGGGGCCGTGAACATCACCGCCGGCCTTTCCACCGGTGACACGTTCGTGCCCGCCCGGCTCAACGAGCGGGGGTTCCCGCTGGACGCCCCGTACCGGAAGGCGTGCACCAAGTGCGGGTGGAGCGCGCCCTTCCCGACGGCGGCCCGGTACACGCGGTGCCCGGTGTGCGGGTCGCCGCTGAAGACCGAGTACGCTTGGCAGGTGGCGCGCGACCTGATCACCGTGCGTCGAAACCAGCCGGTGGTGCGCGTGTACGGGGTTCGGAGCCCCTACGATAAGGCGACCATCGTGGAGATCGTGCAGTCGCTGATCCAGCACGGGAAGCGAGACCCGACGGACATCGCGCGGGCCATCGACGGTGCGATCGACAACAACACCCTGCTGGGGTACGATTACGTGCTGCCGAGCGACGTGAAGGTGGAGCCGAAGGCGAACGTGGTCACCGTGTACATGAGGCCGCTGCCCCGCGGGTACAAGAAGCACCCGATGAAGTCGCCCGTGCCGACGGAGGTGATGCACGCGCTGGGCCTGATGGGCTCCGCCCTGGGCGTCACCCTGATCGTGCTGGGGTGCGCCAGGGAGCTGATGTATCGGCGCGCGAGAGGGTGGTAACTTGTACCTGGTACCGCACAACACGGGCGAGGCGCTGGCGGACTTCCTACTGATGACCCACACCGTGGTCCCACTCACGCTGGCCTACTCCAGCGTGACCATCCAGCGCGTGCTGTCCCTGTCCATTCTCATCCTGGCCGTCCTGATGCTGATGTTCTTCGTGGACATGCTGTCGCTGTTCCTACCCCTACCCAGGCACGAGTTCACGCACCCGTTCGGACCACTAACCCTCGCCGCGTGGGCCTCGGCCCGGTACCTGATCGGCCTGCTGGAGGCGCGCGGAATCTCGGCGGCCCGCCGGACTCGGCCGGTGCTGAACACGCTCTGGCTGTTCACCGGGATCTTCGGGGGCGTGATGCACAGGGATTACCTGCTCTCCTGGTTGCTCTGCTGGGTCGGGACCGAGTACCTGATCTCGCAGCAGCTGGAGGTGGGAACGAGGATCGGGGCCATCGCCGCGCGCGCGGGCCGGGTGAGTCGGCGGGTGATCGCCGCGATCTCCGCGATTGGGGTGGGACTCCTGCTGCTGATGGAGGCGGCGGCGCGGGCGTTGAACAAGCCGGTGCTCAGCCCGGTGCTGCGGGTGAAGCGGTTCGCGGAGTACACCGTGCCGGGCCTGGATTTCATTCGCAAGAACGCGTACCTGGTGGGTCACTCCACCAAGTCCCTTCCGGCTGGTTACCACTGGTGCGGGTTCGGGGACGGGTTCGTGACGCTGCCCGTAGGGTACCTGGTCATGTTCAACCTGAACGTGCCCACGCTGCACGGCTCGCTGGTCACGCGGAAGGACCTGCTGGACTACATGCTTCCGGGCGTGTTCGTTTGGGCGTTCGACTTCGGGTACGTGGGCGCGCTCCTGCTGTCGCTCTGGATCGGGGTCACGCTGTACGTGGGGTCGAGGTGCCTGTCGGAGTACGTGGGGCGTCGGCGGTACGAGTTCTCCTCCGAGCTGGCGGCCCGGGAGGCCCTGCTGTTCGGGTGCCTGATGGCGTTCTCCATCCAGTCCCTGATCGGCGCCTTCCTGTTCTCGCGGGCGATGAACTCCTTCGCGCTGGCCACCTTCACCCTGCTGTCGTCCCTGATCTGGGGGCACGTGATCGCGCGGTACCGGGTTTAGAGCTGGGTGACCTCCACGACCTCGAGCGGCACGTCCTCCAGCGCCTGGCCGATCTCGTACTTCGCGATCCGGATCGCGTGCTCCTCGCTCTCGGCGTTGAACACGCGCATGGAGAGGAGGAGCCTGACCAGCGCGGTGTTGGCCACGATCCACACGCCCTCGATCTCCTTCCCGCACTCCGGGCACTCGAAGAAGCCCACGTCGATGTCCACGTAGTCCAGCCCGTGACGGTTCAGGCGCTTACCGGCCTCCGCGATGGCGATGTTGATCGCGTCGTCCTCGCTGTCTACGTTGTACACGATCCACGCGGCCTCCAGCACGACGTGGTAGTCTCCACCCTCTCCCTCGGCCAAGGTCACTCACCACGCCTCCGCACGTCTCGCACGTGTGGGACCAGGAGCTCGAGGAACTCCCGCTCCGGCCCCCTCAGCCGGGCCGGATATATAAGAGCTTGCGGCGGCCCGGGGTCCCAACACTCGGACATCTCGTGGACCGTCCCCCGGACCACCAGCTCGTCCTCGAACCCCAGCCGGAGCACGCCGACCACCTCGTCGTCCGGTGAGACCACGCCCCGACCCTCCTCCCGCTCCAGCCTCAGCAGGTACCGGACCGCGTCCGCCACGGACACGTACTCCCGCTTCGAGGCCGCCTCGAGCAGGAACAGGGTGTGCAGGTCGGCGTCCCGGTTCCGCTCCAGCACGTCGTACGGGTACACGGACCGCACGCGGAGCGGGATCGTGGCGGTCCGGCCGAAGCGGTACAGCTCCAGCCCCGCTCGACCGGGCCCGGCGGTGAGGATCGACACGCCGGGAACGATCCTCACCGACCAGCCGCGCCGGGCGGCCTCCACGGCCAGGGTGGCGTGCGTCGTGGCGGCCATCGGGTCTCCCGGCGAGAGCACGGCCACCCGCTCGGCCTCTCCCACCACCTCGAAGAACCGCTCCTCCAGGTCCTCCCGCGAGCACGGTCGAATCTCCGGGGGAGCGTGCCCGAGCGCCCGCAGCAGGCGCCGGAGCTCCCGCTCCCGAAGCTCGTACACGCTCGTGTACGTGTCCACCAGCACGAGGTCCACCCGGGCCAGCGTCCTCAGGGCGCGGACGGTGAGGTCCCGCACGTCGGCCAGGCCCGCCCCGACGAGGTACAGGACGCGCCCGCTCAAGCCCACGCTCCCCGGGCCCGGGTGACGATCCGTTCCACCACCTCCTCCGGACTCCCGCGCTCACTGAGCAGTCGGGCCCAGGCTCCCTCCCCGTCGAGCAGCTTCAGCACTACCCTGACCCGGGATCCCCGGGCGCGGGCGTACACGCCCACGGGCTCGGCGCAGCCGACTCCCAGCCGCCGCACGACCTCCTTCTCCACCTCTACCTCGACCCGGCTCCGGGGGTCGTCCCCGTACTCCAGCAGCCTTCGGGTCCGGTCGTCGTCCGGGCGGCAGGTGACGAGCAGCGCGCCCTGTCCGGCGGGCGGCACGAACTCCTCCGGTTCGAACACCTCGGTGATGCGGGCCTCCAGGCCGAGTCGCTCGAGCCCCACCTTGGCCAGCACGGTGGCGTCGAACTCCCCCCGTTCCACCTTCCGAACGCGCGTGTCCACGTTCCCGCGCAGGGGCTCGACCTGGAGGTCCGGTCGCTCGAGCAGGATCTGGGCGCGGCGGCGGGGACTGCTGGTGCCCACCACGGAGCCGCTCGGGAGCTCCTTGAGTCGGGCCCCGGTGCGCGAGACGAGGCACTCGCGGGGGTCGCGGCGTGGCGGCACGGCGGCGAAGGTGACGGGGTAATCGGGCTCGGAGGGTACGTCCTTGGCGCTGTGCACGGCGCAGTCGGCGCGCCCCTCCAGCACGAGTCGGTCGACGGCCTTGACGAAGACCCCCTTCTCGCCGAGTCGGTGGAGCGGTCGGTCCCGGACGCGGTCGCCCTTCGATCGGGTCTTGATCAGCTTGAACTCGACGTCGTGGGGGAGCTCACTGCGGAGGTGCTCCAGGAACTCGCGCGTCTGGGTGAGGGCCAGCCGGCTGGAGCGGGTGGCGACGCGGAGGACGCGGGGCATCGTGAGCCCGCCCGTCATTCGATCTTGAAGTCCAGGATGGTGGGGCCGGGCTCCTCCTCCGTGAGGTGGGCGAGCTCGTGGTGGACGTTGGCCGCGGCGGTGCCTCGGAAGGTGATTCGGCCGGGCTCGAGCCGGGTGACGCGGAGGGTGCGGCGGCGGGGGTCTATGCGCACGGTGGCCCCGCCCTCGTGGCGGACCTCCAGGATTCGGGGCCGCTCGGCCACCCGTCGCAGGTCCTCCTCCCCGCACTTCTCCAGCCGGACGATGCGGCCCTCGGAGCGCTCGATCCGTGGGTCGAGGAGCAGGTACAGCCGCTCGATCACGACCCCGTCGCGCTCCTCTCGGACGGGCACGGCGACGGAGACTACGTCCTCGTCCCGGTAGGACCAGGCGCCGCCGTGCTGTAGGGCCAGGATGGCTGGGGTGATGGCGCGCTCCTTTGGGACCGCGCGGCGCAGCTCGGTGTGCAGGCGCAGCATGCTGGCGGCCCGTCGTCCGGGGTCGCGGTCTCGCTCGTCCCGTTCGGTGGCTCGCCGGGTGGGGTCGACGAGGACGCCGGCGCGGCGGAGGGTCTCACGACCGATGATGAGGGGGTATCTCATCCCGCGGCGGTCCGCGAGGGTGGCGCGGGTGTGCACGAGCCGGTCGCCGAGCTTGAGGGTGAGGGGGACGACGGGGCGGCGCTCGGCCTTGAGGCGGGAGGCGGTGGCGGAGCGGATCTTCTTGACGTCGAGGACGGGGCCGGCGCCGATCTCGGCGGCGAGGGTGTAGTCGAGGGCGTCGTAGCGGGCGCCGGTGTCCACGCGTGCGGTGACCCGCTTGGTTCCGGTGAGCCCGGCCACGGTGACGGTGGTGGTGATGCCGACGGTGCTCATCGGGTCGGTCCCCTTACCTCCCTTATCTCCCCGTGCACGGGGCCGTAGACGTCGATTTTCAGGGATCTTGCGACGTTTTGGAGCGCGTAGTCGGAGCTGATGATGGTGACGTTCCGGCCCTCGGATCGGAGTTCGACGGCGAGCGCCAGCACCTTTAGGTCGGTGGGGGAGAGGCGGTCCGCGTCGCCGGTGAGTTGGGCGCGCCTGCGGGCCCGGCGGACGGCCCAGGTCGCGGGCTCGCGGACGTGCACGGGGGAGGTCTCGAACCGGGCGCGGGAGAGGGGGTCGCGCAGCTCGTCGACGACCTCGGGGACGGTGTAGAGGCGGCCCCGGTCCGGGACGGCACCCTTGATGAAGGCTGAGGTGTCCAGGACGTAGGACCGCAACTGGGGCACCCCGGGCGGTGGTTAGGATGGAGGTGGACCTGCCGACGAACGTGCTGGAGCGGATTCTGAGGGAGTCGGCCCGGGCCGGCGGGGACGTCGTGGGGGTGCGGATGGAGGCGAAGGAGGAGTACTTCCGGCTGATCGAGGAGCTCGGTCGGGTGCTGGCGGAGCTGTCGGTACTCGCCGCGCGGCACGCGGGTAGGAAGACCGTGCGGGAGGAGGACGTGCGGATGGCCGTGCGCGCGCTCAGGGTGGTATCCTCGCTCGACGCCCTTCGCGGTAGAGGAGCCTCCAGAGGATGAGGGACACCCGCGAGAGCACCGGGACGATCCGTCCGCACATCAGGAACCTCAAGATCGAGCCTCCGAGGCGGGCGAGGGTGGAGCGAGCGCGGCCCACGGTCCTCACCCCAGGAACTTCTCCCGGAGGCGCTCGAAGTACGAGGAGTCGAAGCGTACGAACCGGGCCCGGTGGGTGGATCGGGTCACGATCACGGGCTCGCGGAAGGGCAGGTACTTTTGACCGTCGAGCACGACCTCGGCGCGCTCCGGGTCGTGCACCTCGATCTCCACCCGGCGGTTCAGGGAGACGACCATGGGGCGCGCCTCGAGCTTGAACGGGTTGAGCGGGGTGATGATCATGCACTCCACGGATGGCTCCACGATGGGGCCGCCGGCGGACAGGGAGTAGGCCGTGGAGCCCGTGGGGGTCGAGACCAGCACCCCGTCGGCCCAGGCCCGCTCAACCTCGAACCCGTCGATGATGAGCCCGTACTGGATCATCTTGGCGGGGCGGCTGGTGGTCACGGTCACCTCGTTGAGCACGTCCTCCCGCTCCTCTTCCCCCACCTCCACGAGCAGCTTGTCCCGCTCCTCCACCGTGAAGTCCCCCTCCGCCAGCCGGCGGATCGCCTCCGGGACCTCGCGCTCGCTCACTTCGGTGAGGAACCCGAACTTTCCCAGGTTGACGCCCAGGATGGGCACCTCGTGCTCGGAAGTGAGGCGGGAGACGCGGAGGATGGTGCCGTCGCCGCCGACGGTGACGATCACGTCCGAGAGCTCACCCAGCGAGCGGAGGTCCGCCGCCTCGACCCGCTTCAACCCCAGCGTTTCGTCCGCGATGACCTCGAGCCCGTGCTCCCGGCACAGTCGGCAGACCCGGCGCGCGACCTCGAGGGCCCGATCCAGGTCCGTGCGCCCGGTCACCCCGACCGTTCGCGGGGCTCGCGGCATTCGAACACCCTCCGGAACTTGCGCTGAAGCGCGTCTAAGAGGTCCACCTCGAGCTCGTTGGCGAGGTTCAGGACCAGGGCCAGCACGTCCGCCATCTCCTCCTCGTACCCCTCGCCCCGACCCACCGCGTGCGCGAGCTCCGCGCACTCCTCGCCCAGCTTCCCGCACAGCCCGTGGAGGTCGAACCCCTCCGGGTGCCGTCCGAACAGCGCCTGGAGCCGGCGCAGCCCCACGTCCCGCCGCAGCCCGTCGTAGAGCTCCCGGGCCAGCTCCTCGTCCCGGGCGGCCGCCAGCTCGAACCGGAAGTCGGGCCGTAGGAGCACGTCCTCCGGCTCCAACTCACTCCCCTCCCGGAAGAACAGGAAGGCGGTGTTCCCCCGGCCGAGCCCGAAGGCCCCGGCCACGTCCGTCGGTCGGAGGCTGCCCCTCACGTCCACGAACCCGTCGAGGATGCCGCGGCACGTCATCGCCAGCTCCAGCGCCACGGAGCCCAGGCACCGCAGCTTGAACCGGCGCTGCAGGGTGGTGGGGAGTCGCTCGGTCCCGTAGTAGTACATCGCGACCGTGGGACGGCCCCGCGGGCGTCCCTCCGACGCCCCCTCGGAGTCGAACGTGATCAGGTCCGAGATCACGAGCCCGTCCTCCACGTCCGCCAGCGACTCGGCCTCGGGATCCGCGAGACCGATGGAAACGCAGTAGAAGGGGAGCCCCCGCGAGGCGTTGTGGGAGCCGTCCAGCGGGTCCAGGACCAGGGTGGCCTCCGGCTCCTCCCCGACGATCACCTCACCCGACTCCTCGCTGATCACCCGGACCTCCAGGTCCCGGTCCTCGAGCCCGCGGAGGAAGGCCCGCTCGGCGATCTCGTCCACCCGCATGGTGGGGGTGCCGTCGGCGCCGCGCCCCACCTTCTCCCAGCCCCGCTCGACGCGGGAGACGCGGGGGAGGACCCGCTCCGTTACAATCCGCTCGAGCTCACCCTTGAGGGACTCCAACGGGGATCCGCCCCCACAGGACGACCGCGGACACGGCCGCAGCCCACTCGTCCCCCTCCGGCTCGTTGAAGGCGGTCGCGGTCTTGACCTCGACGATCTCCTCGCCGCGCGCCCTCGCCATCTCCTCCACGTCCCGGAGGGCCCGCTCCTCCGCCCGGTCCGGGTCCGAGGCGTCGGAGCGCTCCGCGATGATGCCGAACCCCGACTCGAGGTGGGCCACGCACACGCAGCTGGCCACCGGGCCCCGGTCCACGGACCGGGCCAGGACCGCGGGGACGATCGCGCCGGGGGGCAGGGGCGGGGGCGCGTCCTCCTCCTCGGCTCCCGGGGGTAGGATGCTGGTGAGCGTCACCAGGTTCCAGTTCCCGATGCCCGCGTCGAGCAGCGCGGCGTCGAACGCGGCCAGGGAGGTGTCCGCCCGCCCGGTGCCGGTTACCAGGGCGTACCGGACGGTCGCCATCGGGACCCCCGGCCCCGAGGCCGAGTATTATTAGTAAGGGACCGCCGGGGGGCGCATCCCCTCGGGGGATGCCGGATGGCGGTCAAGAAGGTGGAGGTTCGTCAGCTGAAGAAGGGCAAGTACATCATGATCGACGACGAGCCCTGCAAGATCGTGGAGTACACGACGTCCTCGCCGGGCAAGCACGGGTCGGCGAAGGCGCGGATCGTCGCGGTGGGGCTCTTTGACGGGAAGAAGCGGACGATCACCAAGCCGGTGGACGCGAAGGTGGACGTGCCGGTGATCGAGCGGAAGACCGCGCAGGTGATCTCGGTCATGGACGACACGGTGCAGCTGATGGACATGGAGACCTACGAGACGTTTGAGGTCCCGAAGCCGGAGGACGAGGAGCTGGCCTCGCAGCTGGAGGAGGGCGTGATGGTCGAGTACATGGAGGCGGCGGGCAAGCGCAAGATTGTCGGGATCAAGGAGGAGGAGTGAGCCCCGGTTCCCCCTCTCGTTCTCTCCCTCGGACGTGCGCTCCCCGGACGTCACCGTGCTCGGCCTACCCTCGGAGCGCGTGCTGCCCGGGTACCCGCGCGGTCAGGCCCGGGCCCCCGGCGTGATCCGCCGGACGGCGCGCGGCCTGGACTTCTTCGAGCCCGGTCTGGGCGACCCGCTGGAGGAGCTGACCCTCGTGGACGAGGGCGATC
>JBDOKE010000061.1:0-3600 GCA_039833815.1 Methanobacteriota archaeon
GGGAGAGGTCCACCTCCGCCCCGACCTCGCCCAGCGTCTCCGCGAGAGCGACCAGGAGGCCCCCCGTCGAGACGTCGCGGATCACGGACGCGTGGGGCCCGCGCGCGAGGCGGCGCAGCAGCCGGTGCAGCCGGCGCTCCTCCCGGTACCGCACCCGGGGCACCTTCCCACCCTTGATACCATGGTACTCCATCAGGTACAGGGAGCCGCCGAGCTCCGGTCGCGTCTCCCCCAGGAGGACGATCGACTCCCCCTCCCCCGGGGTCCTCGGGAAGTCCTCGAGGTGCTCCAGCCCCTTGATCAGGCCCACCGCACCGACGACCGGGGTAGGGTTGACGGGACCGTCCTCCTCGTGCTCGTTGTACAGGCTCACGTTGCCCCCTACGACGGGCACGTCGAACCGGCGCGCCGCCTCCGCGAGCCCCTCGATCGACCGCCGCAGCTGGTAGTAGACCCGGGGGTTCTCCGGGCTGCCGAAGTTGAGGCAGTCGACGAGGCACAGGGGCCGCGCGCCCACGGTGGCGATGTTCCGGAGGGCCTCCGCCACGCAGCCCTCCGTGCCCGCCTTCGGGTCGATCAGGACGTGCCGCGGGTTGGAGTCCGTGGTCAGGGCGAGGGCCAGATCCTCCAGGCCCTCGTGCTGCAGCCAGAGCACCGCGGCGTCGTGCCCGGGCTCGACCAGCGTGCGCCCCTGCACCCCGTGGTCGTACTGCCGATAGACCCACTCCCGCAGGAGGGGGGACGCGTTCGGGGAGGAGAGGACCGCGCGCGCGGCGTCCTCCGGGTCGGGCTCCGGCACGTCCACGTCCTCGGGGTAGGAGTACGGCTCCTCCTCCCACTCGAGCGTGGGCGCCCCGTCCGCGAGGAACTCGGCGGGCACCCGGGCGACGATCTCGTCCCCGTCGCGGACCGTGAGGTACCCGTCGTCCGTCACCCGACCCACCACGGCCGCCTCGAGCCCGTACCGCTCGCACACCTCCAGCACCTCGTCCACGTTCTCGGGCGACGTGACGATGAGCATGCGCTCCTGGGACTCGGAGAGCATGATTTCCCAGGGCTCCATCCCCTCCTCCCGCAGCGGGACCCGGGAGACGTCCACCTCGACCCCGACGCCTCCGTCCGCCGCCATCTCGGCCGCGGCGCAGGTGAGCCCGGCCGCACCCAGGTCCTTGCACCCCTTGACCAGGCCCCGGCGCACGAGCTCGCGCAGGGCGAGGATCAGTAGGCGCTCGGTGAAGGGGTCGCCGATCTGCACCGCGGGTCGGTCCTCCTCCTCGGACGACTCGTCCAGCTCCTCCGAGGCGAAGGCCGCGCCACCGATCCCGTCACGGCCCGTGCGCGCCCCGATGAGGACGAGCACGTCCCCCGGCTCCTCCGCCCGGCCGCGCACGATCTCGTCCCGACGCACCACGCCCACGCACATCACGTTCACGAGCGGGTTGCGCGCGTAGGAGGGGTCGAACTCGAGCTCGCCGCCCACCGTGGGCACGCCGATCCGGTTCCCGTAGTCCGAGATCCCGCGCACGACCCCGTCCACGAGGTAGGGCACGCGCTCCGCGTCCAGGGGGCCGAAGCGGAGCGAGTCCAGGAGGGCGATGGGGAAGGCACCCATGGAGAGGACGTCCCGGACGATCCCACCCACGCCGGTGGCCGCGCCGTTGTAGGGGTCCACGTAGGAGGGATGGTTGTGACTCTCGATCCCCACCACGAGCGCCCACTCGTCGTCGATGGCGACGACGGCCGCGTCGTCCCCAGGCCCCACGAGCACGTGGTCCGCCTCGGTGGGGAGCCGCCGGAGGAGGTGCCGGGTGCTGCGGTACGCGCAGTGCTCGGACCAGAGGTTCTCGAACATGGCCCGCTCCGTCTCGTTCGGCTCGCGGCCGAGCTCGCGGCGGATAAGCCTCAGGTCCTCCTCGGTGAGCGTCACGGGCGGACCCCCTCGGGGAGTGCGTAACGTCGTCACTCCCGGCCCCGAAGGTCAGCAGACAGCGGGCTCCTCATCGGGGGATAAGTTGACCGCGTACTCCCACAGCGGTCGGACGTCGAGCTCCCCCTCCAGGGTCCGCGTGCACATGGGGCATGGGGTGATCACGGGCTCCCCGGACCGCCGGAGCGCCCGGACGGTGGTGGGTGAGGGCTCGCCGACCAGCGCCCCGCCCCCGCAGCACCGGTGCCGTCGGGGCGGGGTGCGGACGTGGTCGGGTAGGATGGACAGGACCGCGTCGTCCAGCCCGTGACGAACGAGGTGACACGGGGACTTGTAGGTGGCCCCCCGAGGCACGCCCTCGAAGTCGGCGATGGCGGCGTAGTACAGGGGACGCTCGCCCAGAACCTCAACGCAGAAGTCGAGGCAGCCGGGACAGAAGACGACCACCGCGTCGTACTCCTCGAAGAGCCGCCGCCACCGCTCCCGCACCCGCTCCGGCACCTCCTCGCCCCGCTTCCGGGCGAAGTTCAGGCAGCAGGGCTCCTCGCGGCCCAGCGTGGCCAGCCCCGCCCGGCGCGCCAGGCGCAGCGCCGACTCCAGCCACCCGCGGCGGCTGCGGATCGTGCAGCCGAGAACGGCGACGACGTCCCCCTCCAGCGGCTCCTCCTCACCCTCCAGCTTCCTTCGGTAGGGGGTCCCGGTCCGTAGGGCGCGCTCGACGGCGCTTGGGGTCGGCTCCTCCGCCCGGAGCCCGGCGAGGAGCTCGGTGTGCGGAATCCCGTGCGGGCAGACTCGCTCGCAGAGGCCGCACAGCGTGCAGTCGCTGGCCAGCTCAAGGGCCTCCTTCACGCGACCCGCGGCGGCCAGCGTGTTGAACCGACGTCTGGGGACGTCCATCGGGCAGCGGGACTCGCAGGAGCTGCACCCGTCGCACCGGGCGAGGGCCCGTCGCGGGTTCACGGCTCGAACCCCTTCCAGACGGGGTGCGGGGTGACTTCCTCCAGCCCTCGCTTCTCCACGCGCTTGGCCGTTTCCCGGGCGAGCTCGGCGAGCTCCTCCGGGATCCACCCCTCGTCCACGGCCCGCTCCAGGTCGTCCTCGTCGATGATCTCGCGCTCGCCCTCCTCGGGCTCGACCACGTCGATCTCGAGGTCCACGTAGCGGGCCCCATCCCGGGTGATCTCGACCGGCGTGTTGACGTTGTAGTACCGGCCCTTCAGCTCACCGTCCTCGCTGTAGTACTCGTGCACGGTGACCATGGAACCGTCGGGGAGCAGGGTGATCGCGTAGTCGCCCTCCTCGATGGGCTTGTCCAGCCCGTCGTAGTACCCGGGCCCCTTCATGCGGCGCCGGACCTTGAGCAGCCCCTCCGTCGGGTCGTACGACTCGACCCGGGGCTCGCCGCCGAGCTTCTTCACGCCGCGCCCGGGCTTGACGTGGTAGATGTCGATGCGGTCCCCCTCGGAGGGACCCTCGGAGCGGGTGAGGCACTCCATGAGGCGCTCGGTGACGGCCTCCTCGTCGAGTCGCTCGAGGAAGGGCTCCACGGTGTCCACGGCGACGCTCGCGGCGCGGCTGCGGCACTTGAAGTAGTGGTGGCCGGTGATCGTGGGCAGGACGCGGGCGCGGACGCGATCCAGCTGGTGCTTGGCGAGGGCGTGGAGCTCGACCTC
>JBDOKE010000062.1:0-8724 GCA_039833815.1 Methanobacteriota archaeon
CCCGGCTACCGGGCGGGCGCCGGTATCCGGGCCGTCCCTCGCTCACCCCGGCCCCTTCCTATTGTAATCAGAAAGAGGAGGGCCTGAAGGTTGGGTGAGTCTCCTTACCCATCGTTCCCGAGTCCTTACCTTGCAGGCCTTAACCACACGTGACGGCGGAGGGGTGGCCCCTCCTTCAAGGGGGGACGAACCGCGGGCCGGCATCGTAGAGTTCGTGGTGGTCCGCCACCTTGCACCGGGGTGGGCGCGGGCGTTGGGTTTCCTCGCCCGAGTCGCCACCCTCCTTCATCGCAGCGTTGGGCGGGCGGGCCGTGCCGTCCATCGACGTTGGGGGGTGCCCGCCGACTCGTCGGGTCGGATCGTTCCTTACGGCGCGCTGCGCCGCTCGAGCCTCGCGGTGGCTCGGTGCGCGTCCGGGCGCTCAAGATCGCTTGCCGTGGGTCGGTCGTCACGGGTACTACGACGCTGGCGGGGTTCGGGACGCGCCGGGTGGGTGTTGGCCGGTTGGGGCTCGTCCGGTCGTTCGTGCCCGCCTCGCGCTGATTACAATGGGAGGTGGGTGGCCTTCCGCGGGGGTGGGTCCGAGCCGGTGCGGCCGTGCCTTGGCGCCCGGTGGTCGGTGGGCGCCTCGCTCAGCGTCTGGGCGCCGTTCGGGCCTCTGGACGGCCGGGTCGTCCTTCCGGGTGGTGTGGGTGGAGGTCTCGGGTCCTGGGGGCGTCGAATCGTTATGAGTTCTGAAACGATCGTCGAGGGGGGCGGGGCGGCGCCTACCGCCACCGCCGGAGGAGGAGTGGGACGATCGTTAGTCCCAGGATCGACGCGTCCGGTCCCGCCAGGTAGTAGAGCGCCTCCATCGCGGCCGTGTCCTTGATCAGGCCGGTGAGGTCGCTGGGGTTGAGGTTGCTGCCGGGGTTGCCCGGGTAGGCGGTTGGGGTTGGGGTGCTCGAGGTGGGCGCGCTCGGGGTGGGGTTGACGGTGGTGGTCTGCTGGCCCGTCGTTGGTTGGGGCTGTGACTGGCTCTGGTTGGGAGCGACGTAGCCGGTGTTGCTGCCGTGGTACCACCAGGGGGTGGGTGGTGCGGTTGCGGTGGTCTGGTTCGTTTGTTGGTTCGTCCATGGGCAGTACTGGTAGCACGGGCAGTTCGGGTTGGGCCCGGGGTGCCCTGGGGGCCAGGCGGCGGCGGGTGTCAGGACGGCCGCTAGGGCGGCGAGGGTGAGCGCGAGGGTGCGTGCGCGCACGTGGGTCACCCCCGCGGGAGGGGACGGGTTCATCCTACTCATAGTTTATGGGAAGTAACTTCGGTCCTTGGCGGGTCGCCTCCGCCGGCAGCGTGAGCGGTGAGTCCGTGAGCGCGTAGAGGAGGAAGTGCTGGCTCCACGCGTCGGTCGTCATCGCCGCGTAGCAGGGTGCGGCGATGGGTGGTGGGAGGAGGGCGGCGGCCAGCGCTCCCGCCAGCGTGTCCCGCCACTCCGTCCGGAGCGCGCCTGCCAGCCCGGCGAAGATCAGGGCGGCGAGCTCGGGGGAGCCCGTGAGGTTCGCGCCCAGGCGGATCGCGAGCGTGTCCGCGATCGGTCTCACCACGCCCGACAGCGCCCGCTCGATCAGCCGGTCCGTGGGTATCCGGGTTCCGGGCAGCAGGGGGGTGAGGAGGGTGGTCACCGTCGCCCGTATCAGCCAGGGGAGGGCGAGTCTCCCCACCAGGAGCTCCTCCGCGAGGAGCGGGAGGGTGTAGCGGATTGCGAGCGTCCAGGCTCGGGTTGGGAGCGGTCCCTCCGCCCTCACGCCCGTCAGGGCTCGGCGGTACAGCCACGTGAGCGTGAGGGTGGTGGGGAGGGCGGTGGCGATGGTGAGCGCGTCGGGGGCGAGCGCGAGCCAGGGTTGGGTGAGGAGGGAGTGGTACGCGCGCTCGCGGTCCGTCGTCCCGGGGAGGAGTCGGACGTTGGGCCAGCGGAGCCGCCACTCGAGCCACCAGGTGAGGAGGTCGAGCACGGGAACGTCGGTGACGGGGTTTCGGAGGTCCACCTCGCACAGGTCCTCCAGGCGCTTGAGGAGGGTGGTTAGCGGAGCGTCCTCCGGCGGGCGGAAGCTCAGCCAGATTGGCTTGGCGCCCTCGGGTGTGTGGGCGAGGCACCAGTCGATGACCCTCGCGAGCCGCTTGAGCTCGTCCGGCTCGCGCAGGATGCGCCGCAGCTCGAGCGCGCGCCGCGGGTCGCGCACCACGCGGGCGTGGAGCTCGGGGCGCCCCTCCCGCGGGACGTTGATGGTCAGCTCCAGGTACCGGTCGGGGGCCTTTTCGGAGACGAGGTAGTAGGTGAGCGTGCAGTGGTCGGGCGCGAGGTGGTACTCGACGTCCGCCCGCTCGAGGGGTCCGGGCAGGAGCTCCGTGAGTCGGAAGGGGGCCTCGTAGGTTCGCTCGGTGCCCGTTCTGAGGTCCTTGATCCAGACGCTCGGCCTGCCCCGCTGGTTCATCCAGTTCACGGTGCACAGTCGGTTCGGGAGGATCACCGTGGCGTAGTTCAGCAGGATGGGCGGTTTGAGGTGGTACTCGAGCGTGCCGGCGGGCGTGCGGACGAGGAGCGTGCCGTTGGGGCGGGGCACGACCTCGGGTCGTAAATCGGGGCGGGTGACGAGGAACAGGCGGTGGTCCGGGAGGTAGAACACGGACGCCGGTCGGTCGGTGGGGATGACGAGGACGGGGGCGTCGCCCGCGGTCCAGTGCTGGGTCGCCTCCCGCCACGCCCCCAGGATCGTGGTCAGGTCCGCGCTCAGGCTGCCGGTGAGCCCAAGGGCGGGTGGAGTGGTTAGCAGCGCGATCGTTAGGGTGGCGAGGGCGGGCGGGTTGGGGGCCGCGTCCACGCCCGCGACCCCCGCGCCGACGTTTCCGGATCGTTCACACCCTGATGTGGACCCGGGGTTTAATCTCGCTCGGTCCTGGCGTCGCTCCGAGAGGTGGGGTGACGGGGTGAACCATCGTGGTGGAGTTTGAGGATCTGGTGCGGGCGACGGAGTGCGCTTACCTGATCTCGATCGCTCGGCTCCTGGGTCGGAGGGGCGCGGCCCTCCGGAACGTCATGGGTCGGGTGCTGGCCGAGGCCCTGAAGGACCGGGTGCCCGACGACCCGGATCGGGCGCTGCGAGCGGTGTTCGATCCGGTCGCGGAGATCGAGGTGGAGGGGGACCGGGTGCGGGTGAGGGACTGCAGGATGTGCGCGTGCTTCCTCCTGTTTGACGTCGCGACGGAGGAGGAGCTCGAGGTGATCCGGGAGATGCGGCCGTGCCCCATGCTGAACCTCTTCAATCAGATTTCCCGGGCGAAGGGGTGGGACGTCCGATTGGTGCCTGAGCGGATGCCGATTCGTGGGGATACAAGGCCCGGGACCTGCATCCTGCGCATCGAGCGGGGGTAGGCTCGGCGCCGCGGTCGGGCGGGTCCCTCCGGTTTCGGTTGGTCCGGTCGGGCCCCGGGAGATCGATGCGCCCCGCGCCGGTTTCGGCGTTTCGTGACAACCACCGCTCCACTGTCTGATGGGAAGGAAACCTTACTGTCACCTCCTAGTTATGTAGGTTTTGGGATACTCGGTCACCTTCGCGCGCGTATCGCTGCCCGTTGGCCGGGGGGTGTAATGGTGAGGCTGGAGGAGCTCATGAGGGCGGTGATGTGCTCGATCACCGTCGCGTGCGTGCGGCTCTTCGGTCGTAGGGGTAACGCCACTCGGCGCATTTCGTTCAGGATCATGGCGGAGATTTTGAGGAATCGGGTGCCCGATGATCCGAGGGAGGCGCTGTTGGAGATCATGGAGCCGATCGCGGAGGTGGAGCTGGACGGGGATGAGCTGCGGGTTCGGGACTGCGTGATGTGCATGTGCGGCTTTCTCCCGGAGGTTGCGACGGAGGAGGAGATGGAGATCATTCAGGAGATCGTCCCGTGCCCTGTCGTGAACCTGTACGAGCAGCTGGCGGAGCTGAAGGGGTGGGACGTGCGCCTGGTTCCGGTGAGGACCCCGAGTTCGGGGGATACGGAGCCCGGGAGCTGCGTTCAGCGGTTGGAGGAGAGGGCGTAGCGTCACCTGGGCCGCGCGCCCCGGAGCACGGCGGGGGTGCAGAGGAGGGTGATTGCCCCGGAGGCGTAGAAGACCGCGCTCAGCGAGACGTCCGCGAGGAGTCCCGGGGCCGAGCCGATCAGCCGGCCGAGGGACATGATGGAGCCCCACCAGCCCATGCCCAGGCCGCGCTCCTCGCCCGAGATCTCCGCGACGAGCTTCAGGGAGGCGGGCTGGGCCAGGGAGTAGCCCAGGCCGCCCAGGCACAGGATGGCGGCCGCCGTGGGCACGTTGTTCACCAGGGGTAGCACGAGGACCGCGAGTCCGGCGAGGCCGCACCCCAAGGCGGCGAGGAGTCGGGGGCTGACCCGGTCCGCCAGCCAGCCGCAGGGCGCCTGGAGGGTGACGGCCACCGCGTTCCGGGCGGCGAGCACGGCGCCGATGAGGCCCGCGCCGGCCCCCAGCTTCTTCAGTAACAGCGGGACGAACGATTCGATCGTGGGCTGCACGGCCGCCGTTCCGAACGCGGGTAGGGAGGCGAGCAGGACCCGCCGGTCCACGCTCGTGGCCCGCTTGATCACCTCCCTGAGCGGGGGCCTCTCTCCCTCGCCGCCGCCGGGTAGGAGCCGGGTCAGTGGCAGGACGGCCAGGGCGGGGAGGGCTAGGATTCCGAACGCCCAGCCTCCCACCTGCCGGTAGAGGTAGCCGCCGATGGGTGGGGCGAGGATCATGGGGAGCTGGGTGATCGCGTTGAACACGCCCAGGGAGCGGCCGGTGTCGGCGACCGTGGAGAGGAGCGGGGGCCAGAGGGCGCCCATGCCGAGGCCCAGGGCGGCCCGGCTGGCTAGGAGCGTGGCGGGGTGTGGTGGGAGCACGAGGAGGTTCGCGAGCGCGTAGCCCAGCGTGCCGAAGGGGGCGAGTCGCCGGGCGCCCACGGAGTCGGTCAGGGCCCCGCCCACGGGCCGGGCGAGGAGCTGGGTGACGTTGTGCACGAGGTTCATCGCGCCGACGAGGGCCTTCGGGTAGCCCACGTCCACGACGTACAGTGGCAGGATCGGGAAGGTCGAGGCCAGCGAGACCGCGCACGCGAACCCGATGACGTGGGGGATCACCACGGCGCTCCCCCGCGCCGCGACGGGGTCCGGTTGCGTAAGTAAGCTTTTCCCTTTTGGGAATCCGTTACGTTTCCACATTACGCAATCAGGTTTCCGAATACTGCGGCCCCTCCGGCCGGCCTGCCGTTACGATATCCGTAACAATAGTCGCCTGGGTCGCACCGCCTAACCACACCGACGAGGCCGCCAGGTACCCGCCAGCGGCCAGGAGGAGCGCGCCCGAGACCCGCCGTAGGGTCCTCCACCGTACCGATGAGATCGAGGCCGCCCGGTGCACGACCAGGACGAGCCCCGCCTGCGTTCCCACGATCCCCAGGAAGAAGCCCAGGGGGAACGCCGCGAGCTCCACCGGGGTGCGAGCCGAGCCCATGATCGGCCCGCCCACGGTCAGCCAGAACACGTACGGGTGCGGGTTGATCAGGTTGACGGCGATCGCGCGCCGCAGCGGGGACCGGACGCTCCCGGTCCGCGCGGGCTCCGCACCGCCCGACCCGCGGAGCGTCGACAGGCCAAGGTAGAGCAGGATGATCGCGCCCGCGAGCCCGAGCCCCCTCAGGACCCACCCGGGCAGCTGGAGAGCGGCGAGTCCGGCGGCCAGGACCAGGGGACCGTCCGTGAGCGCCGGAACGATGGCGACCGCCAGCCCGGCCCGCGGCCCTCCCCGAAGCGTCTCGGCGACGAGGAGTGCCTGCAGCGGGCCGGGAGTCAGGCCGCCGCTGACGCCCAGCGCAAGGCCCAGCGCGAGCGCGTCCACGGCCCCACACCCCCGGCGGCCGCCCGGGACTCACCGCCCTGGGAGCCTTGAGGGAGAAGCTATTTAAGGTAGCACGTTGATCTTCACCGAAAAAAGTCGATCCGGTGAGACGGACGGGGTGAGACCGCGTGCCTCCCATGTGTTGCCCGTGCTTCGGCGGGGCCTTCGCCGGGCCGCCGGCGGTTCCCGGGGCCGGGCCCTGGATGGGGATGTACTCGGTGCTCTGGCCCGTGCTGGCGCTCCTGAAGCTCGCCGTCGGCCTGGCGGCGCTGGGCCTGGCGGCGTACGTGGTGCTTCGGCTGCTGGGTCTGCGGCCCGCCGACGTGATCCGGGCGCTGCGGGAGGACTACCGGGAGCTGCGGTCCGAGCTCCTGCGGCGCGGGTAGGAGACGCCCTCTTTCGCCTTTTTAACCCCCTGACGTGCTGCTTTTCCTGCCGGCCCAGTGCGCCTATCATGGTATCATAGTGGAAATGGAAACGGTTTCACGGTTGGTAACCGAATCGGGAGTGAGACGAGCGCGTTGATGGCGGCGTCGAGCCAGCCCAGCATGGTTGAGGTGATCCCGGGGAACAGCACCTCGGCGAGGATTAGCCCGGGGAAGAACGCCAGCGCGACCGGAAGCAGGATCGGCAGAGTGAGCCTCGTGAGTCGGGCGATCGGGCTGGGCGGTGGTGACGGCTTTTGCGGCCCCTTGGGCGGCTTAACCCCCTGTAGGTCCTTACCGGTCACGCGCAGCCGCAGCTCCGCGGAAACGGAGCCCTCGTCGGAGCGTAGGGTCACGGTGATGGGGCAGCTCACGTCGATGGTGCCCTCCCCGACGTCGTACTGCGGGGACCCGAGCGATACCTCCAGCCGACCTTCCGGGACGTCCACGCTGGAGAAGGCGCCGCGGCCCGGGGGCCACACGCTGATCTTGGCCACGATCTGCTCTGCGTACCTCACGGAGGCCACCACGGTGACCGGCCCGGTGACGCTTACGGTCACGGGTACCGTGGGCGCCATCGGGTTGAAGTCGAGGTCTCTCACGGTGCCGGTGCCCGCGTCTGAGACGGTCACGGTCACGGTGAGCTTGCGCTCGAGGGTTTGATAGAGCGGAAGCGCCTTATCCCGCTCGCTGACGCCCGTCGGGTGGATGGAGACGGTGAGCTGACCGGCGTGGGCCGGGGCGGCCGACAGAATCGGGGCGAGCGCGAGCGTGAGGAGAAGGGTCGCTCGGCGCACCGCTCGGCCCCCGCGCCGTAGTGGGTTGCCGTCACTTTTTGCCCATTTCGCCGGTGCCGAGGGAGGCACCGGCTCGGTCGCCCACTTTTGCTTTGTGGAATAAAACCGGGTACGGGTGGCCCACGCCGAGGGGTGAAAATAAAGTTGGGGAGCGTATGATTGGTGGGCTCGGCTTAGTGTACGGTGGGCGCGTTGAGAGTGCGGGAGCGTGGAATACGGCGCGTAAGTGGATGGGGGGAGTGAGTGTTGGTCGTCGGACCGGTGGTAAGAAGGGTGGCAGCGGCCCGGTGGTGGTGGGTTACGCTGCTGGCGGCGCTGTTGGGTGCGGGCCCGGTACTGGTGAATCCACTCTTCCCTCGGGACGCGCCCGCGCACGCGTTCGCGCTGGAGTACGCCTGGTTGGTCCTGGAGGGGAGGGCGCCCGCGGACGTGTGCCCGTACTGGTACCTGGGGTTCGCGTACCCCTCTTCCCAGTGCCTGCTACCTTACCTGTTGGAGTCACCACTGATCCGGCTGCTGAGCCCGCCCCGCGCGTTCGCGGTGGGCCTGGTGCTGGCCGCGTGGGTGTTCTGCCTGGGCGTGTACGCGCTGGCGCGGCGGCTGGGGCTAAGGGAGTGGGTCCCGCGGCTGTGCCTCCTGGCCGCCGTCGGAATGTCCCTCGAGTGGGCCTGGTTCGGGGACCTTCCCCTCACCATGTCGCTCGGGTTCGGGCTCCTGGCGTTGGCCTTCTCCGGTCACCTGATCTTGACCCCGGTGTTCCTGGCCCTCTCCCTGTACTCGCACCCGTTGGGCGGCGTGTTCTCCTGCCTGGTGACGGCGCTTTGGGGCCTGGCCCGACGGTCCCGCGAGGACGTGCTGTCCGTGCCCCTCGCGGTGCTGCTCGCCGCTCCCCAGTACGCGTACCTGCTGTATCACCTGGGCTGGATCACCCCGGAGCTGCGATTGCCGCCCTCGGTGTGGTGGGTGCTCCTTCCCAGCCCCTACTCGCCCGGAGTGTTCCTGACCCTGCTGGGCCTCCTGGGGATCGCGTGGTCGGCCTGGGAGCGTCCGGGCTGGCGGACCGCGGCCTTCACCTCCCTGGTGCTGGCCCTGGCGATCGGGATCCTGACGTGGCTGCTGGGTAGGTGGAACGTACCGATCCACCTACCCGTCAACCAACTAGCGTGCGCGAGCGTCCCGCTGCTGGCCGTCTCCTCGGGCTTCGCACTGTGGCGAGGCGGGCGCTGGGTAAGACTGCTTTACCGACTCTCCGTGCTCCCGGTCACGGTACCCTGGATCGTGCTCCTGCTCACCCCGGTCCCCGTCGTCCCGGGCTCCGGGTCGGCGTGGAGCTGGGTGACGACGCACTGGTCCGGGGATCCGCTGTTCCGCGTGGAGGTGGGCCCCTTCCTCCGAGCGTGGCCGGACCCCTACTGGGCCGCCTGG
This sequence comes from Methanobacteriota archaeon, assembly GCA_039833815.1. Classification (GTDB taxonomy): domain Archaea; phylum JAADCQ01; class Methanopyri; order Methanopyrales; family Methanopyraceae; genus Methanopyrus. The sequence continues at coordinate 8,557 of JBDOKE010000062.1, forward strand.
AACTGCGTCGTCACGGGTCCAAGGCTCACCGGGGAGCTGCCCCAGGCCGATCCGTACTTTCGGGCGTTGACGGAGCGGGCGGAGTGGGAGTTGTTTTGGTGGGAGGATCCGGGGTTCGTGCGGGTGGTGGGCTGGTTGGGGAACGTGGAGTACCTCGTGACCGCCCTC